>JAZDIV010000041.1:0-3896 GCA_043804695.1 PVC group bacterium
CACGTGCCAGCGGGCGCTGAATCGGTTGTAGTAGGCGATGTCGGCGGTCCCGTCCCCGTCGTAGTCCCCCGGGGCAGGGATATCACCAACCTGGTCTCCCCAGACCACCCCTTCCGTAATGACCGTGCCTGATTGAGCGCCCATGATATTCCAAGTCCCATCCCGGAAGAGGGCGTAATCAGTGTAACCGTCCCCGTTGTAGTCGTCCCAGCCCACCACCAGGTAAACCGAAGTCGGCTGCGGGACAGGACTCGGCGACGGCGTCACGGTCGGCGAGACCGTGGGTGTCGGGCTGGGAGTCGGCGGGGGAGGGAGGGATGTCTGCAGGGTAACGCTGTCGATCGAGTAGCCGTCCGAGGCGATGGGATAATTGTCATAGAACTGGAACTTTATCTGGGACCGGTTGTTATAGGTGAGCCCGGCATCCTGCACCTCGGTATCCAGGTCGATCGATTCCGAGGCGTAGGAAGAAGTTCCGCCGTTAAAGGAGAGTACCTGGTGCCAGTTCCCGCCGCTGTCGTCACTGATGAAGACTCCGTCTTCCGGATGGCTCTCGTCGCCAAATTCTCTCCACTGGAAAGCCAGGACCACGTCACTCTTCCCGGAGAGGTCCAGGCTCAGGATGGCGGCGGCGATCGAGTACTCCGATCCGGAGACGGAGTCATCGAGGAGGAGGCTGTAGGAGCCTGCCGCCGGATATCCGGCGGCGACCCGGACCCGCCCTTCCGCAGTGGTGGTAACGGTCCAGGCGGGGCCGAGGGCTCCGCCCTCGAAGCCGTCGGAAAAGGGGATAACGGCCAGGTAGGCGGAGCCACTCATCTCGACGGTGTTCCCGTCCTCGTTTCCGAGCCGGTCGCGGGCCCGGACGGTGTAGAAATAGACCCGGGAGGCTTCCAGGTCGTTGTCGGTGTAGGTGAGAAGCCCGGTGGCGGCGATCTCATTGCCGACCGGGAGGCCGGACGACTGATCCCGGTAGACGGCATAGGTGACCGGCCCGTTGGGATCGGATGCCCCGTTCCAAGTCAGAATTACCGATCCGGCCGCGCCGGTGGCGGTATCGAGACCGGCGAAGTCCGGCGGCGCGCAGTCGGCAGCGGCCGTGTCCTCGACGGAGGCGGGATTTCCCGTGCCGTCATCCTCGTCGTTATAAAGGGCGGTAATCAACTCGCCGTCGGCGAGCTGAAGTTCGGCGTCGCCCGGGGAGGGTGAGGAAGAATCGGTGACGAGTCTCCCCGCGAAGACGCCGGAATCGGCGGGGCTCTCGGTCAGGAGCACCGCCTCGGCATCACCGCCGGAGGAGGAGACCGTCACGGCCTGGCTGCCGATCCCTGCCCGATCAAGGTCATAAACAGCGATCTCGATCTCGTCGGAACAGGAGTAGGCCGTGTCATCCAGGTCGATATACCCGGCGGACCCGACCATCGACATGAACGTCCCTTGATAGGGGACGGTGTTGGGAGCGGTCACCACCAGGTCGTAGTCGCCGGTTTCGTTCGTGACCAGGTCGGCGAAGACCGCCGTCCCGGTCCCGTCCGTCGTCTCCACCCGGTAATCATCGGGAGCATCGGACCGGGATACGGTCACGGTCGCCCCTTCCAGGGGGATTCCTCCGCTTTCCACAATGACCTCGAAGTCAAGAGGGGCCCCCCGGGGAACCAGGACCGGGTGGGAGACCGACAATGTCTCCGGCACCTGTGTCCTGATCATCATGGCCGGGTCTCCGTACCAGTGAAAGATCTCGAACTCTACTTTCCGGGTGGTCGAGGCGGAATACGTCGTCGAGTAGTAGAGTTTGCCGTAATTCAGGACATCACCCATCCGGTAGTAGGCGGGTTCGGCCCCGGCGAAGCTGCCGACAAAGTCAGGCCAGATGGCGTCCGTCCAGCCCCAGAACAGACGATCGTTGTGGCCGCTGTAACTGACCCTGGTGGCGGCGAGCACACCCGCCGCCCCGCCGCCGGTGTTCCGCTCCCAGGCTTCGCTGAAGGAAATGGCGGAACTCGGGCTCTGACAGGTCTCTTTGTCGAAGAAGCCCGTCAGGCAGTTGATGCTCCAGACAACGGGGAGCTTGTTCCCGTTGGTCAGGGCCTCCACATTGGAAACGGTATAGCCGGGAGAGCCCCATCCGGTGGCCGAACCATGATCACGGTGGGTGATCAGGAAACGACCGCTGTTGACGGCGGCCGAGATGTCGGCCGCCGAGGCATCCCAGGCAAAACCCGGCTTCTCCAGGTAAGAGGGGATGGGATCGCCCGGATCCCCCGCCGGGCCGCCCCCGAACCAGTTAAGAGACCAGTAAAGGGGTGTGACGGTGGAGCCGGTGTAGTAAAACCGCTCCACCGAGTAGTCTCCCAGATAGGCCGGGTCGGAGAGGAAGATCGCCAGGTCCTCCGAGGTCTGGGCGAAACGCCGTTCGGCATACCCGCCGCCGGCGTGCTGGAAGTAGGCGCAGATGGCGGCAGTGGCGTAGAAAGAGCTGTCGGTCACCGGGTCCGTTTCGTACCCGATGATGTCGTTCACCCGTTTCATCGCCTCCTCCACGGTGTCCACCGAGAGACGCCCGGTGATGATATCCGGGAAATAATCGCTTCCGTCGAGGGTGGCGTAATAGAGATCGGTTCCGATCAGGTCTCCGCTGTAGGGATGGACCGTCCTGTAGTTGGTGGGGACATACTCCGCGTCGCCGATGAAAAGCACGTAGGTGGGGGCCGGGTCCCAGGTATCGTAAGCGTCCTGCAGGTAGGCCAGGATTTCGGCGGAGGTGCTTCCGGTTTCCGAGGTCGTCGTTGCGTAAGTGAGAAAACCGGCCTTCCTCTTCCAGGCGGCCAGCGTCTCCGCCGCCTCCGAGAAATCAGGGTGGGCGATAATCAGATAATCGCAGGCGCCGGCCGCCCCGGTCCCGCGAGTTCCCCCTCCCCCGGTGGGGGAGGTTTGGCCGGCCTCCGCCTCTTCACCGGCGGGAAGGACCGCATCCGCGTTGAGCGCAATCCGGCCGAGAAGGCGACTGAACGTGCGACTCTGCAGCCGCGACGGGACCCGGCGGCGGGTTCCTTCGAACCGAACGGTCACCCGGAGGTCGGGATAGACATGCAAACGTTTCCGGGCCGGGTTATAACGATAGGGGTAAAGCCAGAGGATGGAACTCTCCTGGCCCCTGATCTTCGCGACCGGCTCCAGGAGGGCGAATTCACCCGGGAAATCTGCATCTTTTCCGTAAACGTCCGTGTCTTTCGTGAACGGGGGGCGCTCACCGTCCGGGGGCGGCGGCTGAAGGGGTGCGACCTCGATCTCCTTGAATACGTGGGGCTTCCCCGGGGTAACCTCGATGACGGGGATGGTGCCGTTCGGGATCAGGAGGGCCGTCCCGAATACCGGCAGGTCGGGACGCCCGACCTCGTGAGAGCCAGCGCCGGGTGCGATGATCCTGGAATAGGTCATTCCGTCGGCCATCTCCTGCTCGGCCAGGAGAAAACCGGGAAGCGTGATCTCGAGAGTGAAGGCGTCCGCCGTCGACTTCACCGGCCGCGGCCGGCTTATTTCTTCGGATTTTATTACGCGGGCGACTCCTCCGGCGGAAAAGCTAACCCAGCGGGGTGCGGAAGTGCTGTTCGCGGGAAGCATGCCCGCCAGAAAGAAGCTAACCGACGCCATCAATACGACCTTCTTCATCTCTCCTTGATCCTCTCTTTAAGTGTCCGTCACTATACCCCGGCATTTATCGATTCAGAGGATGTCTTCTGACCCCTGATCAAAAGCTCTGCCCCACCACCGGCGTGTCCCCGCTCTCCCCGTAGCGCTGCTTGAAGTTGGGGCCGGACGGGTTGAAGATATACCATCTCCTCTCCCCGGGCCGGAAGGTGCCGAAGTTGTACGCCCCGTTCCCGTCGAAGTCCCCC
>JAZDIV010000042.1:0-17516 GCA_043804695.1 PVC group bacterium
CGGCGGCGTAGAAGCACTTCAACCCGCGGTAAAAACTGCCGGTGGAACCGAGCCCAAAACTCTCCGGGAGCATCGAGACGAACCGGTCGGCGCCCTCACGCCGCTTCTGGAGAAATACCGGGGCCGGACATTGCCCCAGGCACGGCCCGGCTTCGGCCTCCCCGAGATCTATCAGGCCTTCTCCGAATCCCTGGGCCGCCCGGTCCCCTTCACCGAGCAGGAAGCCGAGTTGATCCTTACCTGGCTCAAGCGCTCCGGCCCCTTCGATCCCGCCGCCTTCCAGGGCGCCCTCGACTCGGTTCTCAAGCGGCTGGGCAGAGGCCGGCCCCTGGCCCGGATCGTCGCCGCGCTGGAAAAAATCATAGCCTGGTCCTCAACCAAAAAGGAGGCATTATGAAAAGAACCATCCCCGGACAATCCCCCCGATCGCCCTTCATGTATCGAGACTTCAAAGACGCGTTTATGGATCTTAAATCCGCACTCACTCACGGGGAGGCTTACACCATGCTGCTGGGAGAATCGGGGACCGGCAAAACCACGCTTCTGCGTGCGTTGCACGAAAAACTCGATCGTCGGCGCTTCCATATCCTCTACCTCTGCCATGGGCAGCCCTCCCCCTCCGGCCTGGGCCGCGTTCTGGCCGAGGCTCTGCACCTCCCCCTGCGCCGAACCCGGGCCGAGACCAGCCGGCTGCTGGTCCAGACCCTGCGCAATCTCCCCACTCGTCTTTTATTTTGGATCGACGAGGCGCAGATGATCAGGGACGACACCCTCCACGAAATCCGTCTCCTCTCCGAGGCCGACCTGGAAGGCCCGCCGCTCTTCTCCGTGGTCTTGAGCGCCCTGCCCGATCTCAAAGACCGCCTCCTCGCCCCCCATCTCTTCCCCCTCTGGCGCCGCATCGCCACCCGGGTCAGTCTGACCGGGCTTTTGCGCGAAGAACTGCGCCCCTTCCTCTCCCACGCCTTCTCCCCCCAACTGGTCGAACGGCTCCCGGATGACTCGCTCTCAATCATCTTCGAGCAGGCCCGGGGAATCCCCGCCCTGGTCCAGTCCTTGGCCGCTCATTGCCTGAAGGTATGCCCCCAGGAAAAGATTACTACCGATCTGGTGGCTGAAGCGCTCGATCAACTGGAAGCGACATAAGGGGAAACAGATCATGAATTACGACTTTTCGACCATGCGGGAACTGGCCGCCCGGGCCTTCGCGCGCTATCTGCGCGTCCTGCCATCGGGCTTCCAACTCTCCCCGGATAACATTGTCCCTTCCCTTTTGGCTCGCGTTCTTCAGTATCGCCCCGCTCGCACTCTCTACAAAAATCGAAAACCGGTCTGCCGGAGCCTGGACGGTATTCGATCCCTCAAAAAAGAACAGGACTGCGCCTCCTGCCTTTTCCGAAAGGTCTGCACCCCCCAGATCTGTCTGGAAATACTCCATCAGGGGGTTCCCTGGCGGTTGATCCTGGCTTATACTTCCGCCAGAAACTTCCTGCTCTTTGTCAGTAACCTGAAAAAGAAGGGGATGCCCATCGAAGACTCGACAATCCGGATCAGTGTTCGGGACCGAGGGAGATGGGGAGAGGTCTATTTTGGAAGTGCCCTACCGGAGGAAAGCTGCTAACCTATTCTCATTTACCTGAAACGCCAGTCTCATTTATAAATGAGACGCGACAATTAATCCCGGTAATTTCACAAGTTAGTCCTGATGAGAAAGTTCAAAAATATCTTGTGCATGCGGCTCAATGCTATCTGGCGGGTCTGGATTTGGCCTGTATTTTTGTCTGCCGATCGGCTTTGGAAATTTGTTTAAAATCAAGCCTTACTATTCTTGGCTTCCCCGAATATGAAGAGGATATCGATGGAAACTATACGGCAGGGAAAGTTATAAAGGCAGCTATCAAAGAGAAGCTGATTACAGATCAGAATATCAGAGAAATGACTTGGGCTATTAATGATGCCGCCAAGAAAGCTATTCATAATGAACATCCAGAACATATTGATGATCTGGCATTTAATACTTTATTCTCGTTGAGTCGAGTTTTAAGCCATGTATTAAGCGGACTCGATATACTTCGCAAAGATGAGGCATGATTAATAATGATCTTATAGGGCGATTTTTGCGCCTTTTAGCGGCAAATAAAAGAGGGTGAGGCGGGGAGAACATGACATCAATTGATCGGGCACCAGGCTGAAAAAGTAGCAGGAAATTAGAAAAAGGGGTAAGATATATATCCTGATTGTTTACTTAGTGTCTTTGTGTTTTGGTGGCAGAAAGCTGCCTTGGCGGCACAAGGAGGTTGGCATGAGCGGGAAGAAAAAGAACCTGTGGTCGAAAGGCGTGGAGACGAAGTGGCATCCCCCGGAAGGGTTCTTCGAGAAGCCGGCCGGGGAGATCGCCCGGGGGCTGAAGAAAGCCTCGGACGGCCTGGCCCAGGCGATGGACCGGTTGGACTTCTACATCAACCGGGCCGGCGCCACGATGCCGGGAGAGGACCGGGCCCGCCTGGAGAAAGCCAAGAGCATCCTCCGCGGCCTCTATTGATCTTCGCTTATTCACTGCTTCGGAATTTTCGATCAGGGTATGCTAAAGGAGCCCCGGTTTCATGTTCGGACTGAAGAAAAGACGCCGGGAGAAGGTGCGAAGCCTTCCCTTCCCGCCGGAGTGGCTCCCCATCGTGGAAAGGAGCGTTCCCCGCTTCCGGAACCTTTCGGAAACGGACCGGCAGGAGCTGCTGGGGGACATCCGGGTGTTTCTGGACGAGAAGCGTTTCGAGGGTTGCGGGGGGCTCGCCCTCACCGACGAAATCCGGGTCACGATCGCGGCCCAGGCCTGCCTGCTCCTCCTCCACCGGAAGAACGACGACTATCCCCGGCTCGATTCGATTCTGGTCTATCCCCACGCCTACCGGGCGGAAGGGAAAAAGGTGAGTCCGGGGGGATTTATCCGGGAAGGGGCGGAGACCCGGGCCGGTGAATCATGGTCCCGGGGAGCGGTGGTCCTTTCCTGGGATGACGTTAAAAAGAGCGCCTCCGATCTCCGCGACGGCCACAATGTGGTCCTCCACGAGTTCGCCCACCAGCTGGACCAGGAAAACGGCGATGCCGACGGCACTCCGCCTCTCCCCGACCGGTCGCGGTACACCGCCTGGGCGCGTGTCCTGGGGGGGGAGTACCGGGAACTGGTGAGAGAGATCGGGAAGGGACACCGGACCGACATCGACCCCTACGGGGCCCTCTCCCCGGCCGAGTTCTTCGCTGTGGTCACCGAGTGCTTTTTCGAAAAGCCCGCCGCGCTGCGGCGCCGTCACCCCGAACTCTACCGCCAGATCAGTCTTTTCTACGGCCAGGACCCGGCGGAGCAGGGGGAACCGGGGTTCAGGGTTCAGGGTTCAGGGGCCCAAAGATGAGCCCACTTCGCTCGCCCTCCGGGGCGCCCCCGCCTCCCGGTATCAGTAAAACCGCATCACGATCCGCAAGTTACGATTTTTAAAGATCATCGAGAAGGCGGCGTAGTTGTTCCCGTAAACCTGATTGTTGTTGGCGTCGGTGATGCTGGTGTAGATCTCCCCCCCCCTGATCCAGGGGGTAAGGAGGGTCCCGAAACCGAGCAGGGTGTCTTTCGCGCCCATGCCCAGGAAGACGGCGGGCCCGGGCATCGCCTCGAATTTCAGATTTTCAACCATATTCCCTGCTGCGTAGATTAAAACGCCCGGCCCCTCCCCGAAAGAGGCACCGGATTCGGGGACAATGACCACGCCCTCGCCCTTCCCGCCGGTTATGTAGAGATGGTCGTCGCTCACGTTCAGAGGTGTTTTAAGTTTGAGAAAGGGCGATGACCAGGCGCTTTTGTCGAAGATGACCTTATCGTACTTATCAGCCAGATAGAAGAGAATCTGACGGAGTGAGAGGGAACTGTAGTTGATGGTGCCATTGAGTGTTTTATCCTCCCCTGTGGTGACGATGAAGGTCTGGTCCGGGATGAACGTCTCCGGGTCGAGGGTGGCGAACGAATATGGGTGGGAAGCCGGAAAGACCGCGGCCCCGATCCGCGTTCCCGGTTCGGCATGACCGGCGAAGCAGAACCCGGGGTCCGGGTTATTGCCGGTATCAAAGGGACTGTCATCTAGGTAAAGGCCGCCGGTGGTGCCCATGAATTTCACCCCCGCCGCCTCCGGGAGAAGGCCGTCCCGGGACAGGGAATAGCTCCCGGATCCGCTGTGGGTGATCAGGATGCCGGAATCGTCGCCGACGTTGATATCGTTGTTCCTGATGATATTGTCCCGGACCTCGTCCCCCTCGAGGACGATCCCGTTCTCGAAGTCAAAGAAGACGTTCTCCTCGATCAGGTTGCCCGAGGCGGTTCCGTCGAGCCTGATCCCCGCGGAAGAACAGTCAACAATCTCCAGGCCCCGGATCGAGTTTTTCGAACCGCTGATCTTGAAGGCCACCCCCGCGATGACGTTTCCGGCGTTGATGACGATTCTCTCGTCTCCGGTGATGGCGATCTCGTTCTTTTCGATGACCAGGCTCTCGGAGAGAAAGATCCGGGATTCCCCGAAGGGGAGGTCGAAACGAATTTTCCAGCCCGGCTGGGCGATCTTGATCGCCTCTCTCAGGGAAAGGCCGGTCCCGAGGGGATTGTCAGGGTCGGTTTCGGGTTCATCCTCATCCTCGGCCGTGGTGACGAAAATATCCCGCTCCTTTTCTGGGGTGGGTGTCGTAGCCGGCGTCAGTCCGGGGATGGGTGTCGTATATGGCGTCAGTCCGGGGGTGGGGGCGGGCGCCGCCGTATGGACCGGCGAGGGTGCGGGGCGCGGGGTCTCGGCGCCCGGTCCCGCGCCGGTGGAGGACGGCGCTCCCTCCGGCGTGGGAAACGGGTTCACGATCGTCTCCCCCTCCTCCCCCGGTGCCGTTCCCGGATCGGGGGACCCTGCTTCCTCTCCGGTTTCCGTGCCCACCGGTCCCTTCTCCCCTCCCGGGGGGACTCCGGTGGGGGGAGGCGCGGGTTTTTGGCCGCCGGGGTTCCCCGGCGCGCCCGGCTCCGTTTTTCCGGCCGAGGCCTCCTGGAATCCTCCCGGCAGGTCCCCGGCCGCCGGTATCACAGTCGCATTAAAAACGATTTTATCCGAATTGCCGGCCCGGTCGACCGCGTCGACTTCGAAGCCCAGGTAATACCCCTCCTGCCCCTTCTCCGGCGTCCAGTTGAAGACCTGCCGTTCGGGGTCGAAAGAGGCACCGTCGGGGAAACGGTTGGTCCGGAAGCGGACGGGGGTGCCGTCGGGGTCCTCCGCGGCCAGCCGGAACTCCGCGCGCCGCCCGATTTCGAAGACGCACCGGTCAGGAGGGGCGCAGGAGAAAACGGGTGGCCGGTTATCTGGCCCGTCCGCCGTGCCGGCACCAGCGGACGGGGGAAGGCGCAAGAAGCCGATCAGCAGGCAGAGGCCCGGAAGAAGCATCGCTCCGGGCCTTTTTTTTGTCCATTCGGGGGCTGTCATTGATCCGGCGCATCCTCCGTTTCGATAGAGATTTTTTTCAGGCGTCGGCGGGCTTTTACAGCGTCCACCCCCGCCCGGTCCATTCCGAGCACGTCCCGGTACCCTTCCTCGGCCATGCGTTCATGAATCCGGGCGACGGCGATCCGGGCCAGGCTGCTCCAGCGGGGGTCCCCGGAACGGGCCACGCGTTCGAAGACGTCCAGCGCCTGCCCGGGCTTGGCCAGGAGGCCGTAGTAATAAGCTCCCAGGAGAAGCTCGATGGTCGAGTTGTAGCGAGGGTCCGGGTACCGGTCGAGGATCTGCCGGAGGAGGCTCACGCCGCCCGCGTAATCACCCTTCCTGACCAGGTCTCCCGCCCGCACCAGGAGGTCTTTCACTTCCGGAGGGGTGGAGGGGCCCACGAAGAGGACCGGCTTCTTCAGCAGTTCGTCGACCCGGTCCGGCGTGTCGGAGAGGACGAGGGAGAGGAAGGGCTCCCGCAGCGCCGCCTCCTCGCCGGCCGCGACCGGGGCCGGCTTTTCTGCGAGATCTTCCAATTCGTCGGAAAGAGCCTTCATCTGGCCGGCCGTCATCCGGCGCGGTTTCTCCGGGTACGATTCTTCACGGAGGACCGATCTCCATCCGCCCTTGACCTCGACCGTGGCCGGCAGATTATCCTGTCGGTAATAGCTGATCAGCTCGACCCGGCCGTCAGCCACGCTCAGGCCGGTCATCCCCCCGGGCCCGACCTCGAGGCGGAAGGCCGTGCCCCGGACGACCGACCGGCCGAGCGGGGTGTCGATGGAGAGTACCGACCCCTCGAACTCATCCCCGGTTCGGGCCAGAATCACCCCCGTCTCCAGAGTCAGGACGGTGGTTCCCCTTCTCCGGCTGGGGACGACCTGCCTGACCACCAGTTCGCTGTCGCCCGAAATCCTCAGGGTATAGCGGCCGGCGGAGGTAAGCTCCAGGCTGGAGGCGCCGGCGGTTCGGAGAATGTCCCCCGCCCGGACGGTCATCCCCGCGGCGGCCTTCGTCCAGGCCGCTTCCCGGGCCCGGTATATGTGCGCCGTTCCGGTCACGGTGCCGATCCGGGGAAGGGTACCCCGGGTCAGGAAGGGGAGGACGACCGTGAGCCCGACCAGGAGGACCACCGCCGCCGCCGCCCGGGCCGTCCGGGTGACGGTTAAGGGGAGGATAAAATCCAGCCACCGGGACCCGGCCGCCGCCCGGCGCTTTTCCGGCCAAGGCGGGGGAGTCGCTTTCAGTTTTTCCCGGAAGGACCGGTCATAGGCGGATGAGACCGGGAACAGCCCCAGGCGCCCGAGCTGGATGTCGGCCTGCCGGAGGAAGTCGAGTTCCCGTCGGCACCGGTCGGAGATTTCCATCAGGCGCTCCGCCTTTACCCGCTCTTCGGGGGGGGCCTCACCGTCCAGATACCGCTGGAGCAACTCTGTCTGTTTCCGCTTATTCATTAATAACTTCGCTTGCCGATTGCCCGGGCTTTATCCCCAGCGCCTGGTTGAACTTTTTCCGCGCCCGGATCAGCCGCGTGCTGACGGTTCCCCGGGCGATATTGAGGGTCTCGGCCGCTTCCAGGTACGACGCCCCCTGGATGACACAGAGGACCAGGATCTCCCGCAACTCCGGCGAAAGCTGCATCAGGGCCGTCTGTATTTTTACCTCGAGGTGCTTCTGCCGGAAGATGCGGTCGGGATCGCGCTTGTGGTTGGCGATGAAATCATGGACGTTGATCTCCTCTCCGTCGTTTTTTACAAAGAGGGAGTCGAGGGAAACCATGCTCAGTTTCCGACGTTTCCGCTTCCGGTACTCCATCCGGGAGAAATTATGGGCGATCTTGTATATCCACCGGGAGATGTTTTCAATCGACCGGAGCCTGGGAATGCCCCCGTACACCTTCATGAAGACTTCCTGGGTCAATTCTTCCGCCCTCTGGTAGTCCCCGAGACACCGGCAAAGATAGTTCAGGATCCTGACACGGTAGCGCTTGTGAAGCGAGTTGAAGGCTTCCATGTCGCGCCCGAACTTGAACTGGGCGGCCAGTGCCTCATCGGTGATTGTCTGTCGATCGCGTTCCATATGTAATAATGCCGAAACGGCCGGGTAAACTCACCGCAGTTAAATAATATCACACTGCGGGATATGCCTGAAGAGAAAAAACTGATGAATGCGTGAGCAAACCGGGCGCGGGTGGCATTGATATAAATTAGCGCCTTCGGCGCTACTTTATACCGGCCCCCCGACTGATTCAGTCGGGGGGCTGCTGGTCAACTAAAATATTTTCACCGAGGCGACCCCGATTATATCGGGGCGGAGCACCTTCCCAGTACTAAGCCGATGAAGAAAGAGGTCATGGTAACCGGGGACGATGGGATGAAAGTTCCCTCGAAGAAAACAGCTGACGCGAAATGCAAGGAGAGGAGGATGAAGATGAATAAACTCCGGCTTGCCGTCATGAGCCTGGCCGTGATTATTCCCGTTTCCACCGCCCCGGGCGGTTCCTGGGAGGAACCGATCGAGATCAATGCTCCGCTGGAAGGCTGGGCGCTATACGCGAAGATAGCGTCCGATGACGAGGGGAACGCCATGGCTGTCTTTCGCCAGTACGTCGGTTCCCCCCCCTGCACCAGCTGTATCTATGCCAATCGCTGGAACCGGGATTCCGGCTGGGAGGGACCGGTCAGAATCGCCTACCCGCAATCTTCGGCCTGTGACAAACCCCGGGTAGCGATGGATGCGGCGGGGAACGCGATCGTGATCTGGTTCCAGCCGTTTGGGGGCGATCTCTGCGTCATGGCCAAAAGGTACACCCCTGGAGACGGGTGGGGAGCAACAGAAAGAATATCGACCATGCAGGCGGCCAACGAACAGGATATCGCCATGACCTCCGGAGGGAAGGCGGTAACCGTTTTCCTCCAGCAGGCAGGTGATGAAATGTATGTATTTGCCAACCGGTACCTGCCTTCAATCGGCTGGCAGGGGGCGGAGATGGTTGCCGCCGGGGTCCATAACCTGGAAACCATTCCGGATGTGGCAGTGGACAACCAGGGAAACGCGATCTGTGTTTTTATCGCCGATGACGAGTTGGAATGCCCCCGGGTGTATGCCGTCTTGTACCGGACGGGAGAGGGGTGGGGAGAACCCGTTGCTCTCGATCCCGGTTTCGGTGAGGAATCGTATTCCTATGGAGCTCAAGTCGCCTTCGATCTTTCCGGTTACGCGGTCTGCACCTACGCGGTGTACCGGGAACCGGAAGGGTACAGAGCTTACGCCGGCATCTATCGCCCCGACGCGGGATGGGATGAATCGGAGCCGATCGGGAGCGTCAATGCGAATTCCCACGCCCCATCATATGGGGTCGCTTTCGACCCCGACGGGCGGGCGACGGCGGTTTTCAGGCAGCGTGTCAACGACGTCAGTTGCCTGTACATAAACACCTTTGACCCGCTTGTCGGATGGAAGGGGCCGGAGCCGCTTTACGCGGGAGACAATGACGCCCAGGGTGCGGAAATCGCGATTGATCCGGCGGGGTTCGCGATCTGTGTTTTTAACGTCATGGAAGAGCAGGGCATGCGAGCCTATGCCGCGCGGCATATTCCCGGCCTGGGGTGGGGCGGGATCCAGAGCATAGACAACGGTTCCGATACCGCCTGGTCTCCCCGGGTTACGCTTGACCGGGAAGGAAACGCCCTGGCGGTCTTCGACAATCACGGATCGGAACTCAGTGTCTGTGCGGCCCGTTTCATCCCCGAGAGGAACTGGTTCGTGGACGCCGGAAATCTCACCCCCCCGTGGGAGGGGACGGCGGAGGACCCGTTCCCGCTGATCGGGGACGGGCTGGAGGCGGCCCGGTTCGGAGACCGAATTCTGGCGGCGGGGGGAACCTACCGGGAGATGCTTGCCATTCCCAATGGTGTGGCCCTGGAAGGAGGATACGACCGGGAGTCCTGGAAGCGCCCCTCCAGCCCCGTTGAAACGGGGAGCATCATCAGGCCGGACGACGCCCCGGTTGGGCGAAAGCCCATAGTGACAATGGAGGGGGGCTCAATCCTCGATGGGTTCATTATCACCGGTGGTTTCGCCGGGTGTCCCGCCGTCTCCTGCCGGGATGCCTCCGCCGTTATTCATCGGTCCGTCATCGCCCGCAACCGGGGCGATGGTATCTGGTGCGAGGGAGCGTGCCGCCCCCTGATTTTCAACAACACGATCGCCCATAATCATGGGTCGGGAGTGAGGATAGGGAACGGCGCCCGGCCTGAGATCGTTAACTGCATCATCGTCAAAAACGCCGCCGGCATCTCTTGCGACCCCACGGGTGTGAATCCTCCGGACGTCACCTACACCGATATCTGGGGGAACGGCAGCGGGGATGTGTGGCCGGGTGAGGGAAACCTCTTCGAGAACCCCTGTTTTCGGGCGGAGGCCGAGATTTCTTTCGGTTTTACATTAAGCGCCGATTCCCCCTGTATCGACGCCGGGATCGATATTGGCTTTCCTTTCGAGGGAGCCGCCCCCGATATGGGCGCGCTTGAATTCCGAAACTTCGCAATCGTACAGCGCACCGCCCCCGCCACTTCTTTTTTTAGAGATCTTTTTATGAGCAAAACCGGTTTCCCCGGCATTTAGAGTTGTAGGAATGAAAAACCTGATCGGACCGATTGAAGAAAAAATCAGCGATGGGGGGGATTGTTCATGAATACCGGATTAAATGACGAATTGCCGGCCATGATACCGGAACCCGACCTGGAGAAGCCGGGAATAACCACTCAATGCGCCTGGTGCCGGAGAGTCCATGAAAATGGAAGGTGGTTTGGCATGGAACCTTCCGGGAATATCAGTCATGGAATATGCCCGGAATGTTCCGGTCGGATTGATGAAGGAGTTGCGGCGTTTTCAGCGGAGAATGGATCTATCCCCGTCTTCTTTTCCCTGCCGGCGGGGAGGTAACGGCGGCGGCGGTTTCATGAGTCGGCGTGGGGGTGAACGCAACAAACAAAACGGGCCGTCAGGCCCGGGGAGGAAGGATAACGTGAAAAGAAGTGCGATGGCGGCGGTGATGATGATGTTCTTCGGAGTGATGTGTTTGCCGGCGGTGATTTTCGGCCGGTTTGTCCATGACGGGTACCCGATGGACTGGGAAGGGAAACTGAACAATCTCCTCAATCCTGGGAATTGGCATGTTGCTCATCAGTATTATGATGATTTTACCTTCGAGGTGGAAGAAATCCACATGCGGGTCTTGAGGAACGGCAACCTGGCCATACTTTTTAAATGCGGTGAAATCATCGGCCCGGACACGCTTGAAGCGATCGATGAATTCTCGGAGGAGTACGCGGGAGAGGAAGGCGGCTGGTTCTTCGGCAGTTCTCAGCTTCGACATATGACGTTTGTCGTGGATGTTCAAGGAGAAGGGGAATCCGAGTATGAAATTAGTTTTAACTATATATTCTACTCGGAGATTAACGGCGGGGAGTGGGACGGGACCTGGCGCGAGGCCGTTCTCCCCCTGGAATTGGCGCAGAATGGAGCCCTGGAAATGGGTATAAGCTTCGAAGGGTATTCACCGGATTTCGACCCCATAACCTTTGGCTGGACGACGGACAACATTTTTTTTGAGTGGGAGAACACGGGTATCAGCGAACTCATTCAAGGCCAGGACGGCAAAACCGGGAAATAGCACAAGGCTGCTTCTGGAAAGATAAAAATGATAGGTACCCGGGTCCGGCCGTCCCCTGACGGTCGCCGGGCCGGCCGGACCCGGTTATCACAGTGTGCCGGTGCCTTAAAGCAGAGACAATGAGAAGCAAAAGATTAACGAGAGTAATGAATTGTAATCGCCGTTGCTGGCGCGTGGGTATCTGTTTCATCTTCGTGCCTGTTTTTACGGTACCGGCTGCCTTCCCCCAGCAGCTTACCCTGGAATACTCCACCTACATCGGGGGATGGGGGAATGATGCCGCCTACGCCGTGAAAACGGACGGGGAAGGAAATGTCTATCTGGCCGGTCTGACCGGGACGAATGACTTTCCCCTCGTCAACCCCTACCAAAGCAGCGTGGCCGGGCAGAGCGACCTTTTTGCCAGCAAGTTATCCCCTGACGGGACCACACTGCTCTATTCCACGATGATCGGGGGAGCCGAGATCGATGAAGCCTGGCACCTCGCGATAGATGGCGATGGGTGCGCCTACCTGACCGGGAAGACCGAGTCCGAAAATTTCCCCACCGTGAACCCGTACCAGTCTTCCCTAGCCGGAGGATCGGATGCATTTGTCTGTAAACTCTCCTCTTCCGGCAGTACGTTGGAATACGCCACCTATCTGGGTGGAGATACCGGTATTGGAGAAGAAGATGATTACGGGTTCGGGGTGGCAGTGGATGAGGAAGGCTGCGCGTATGTGGCCGGCAGTACGGATTCCGGTAATTTTCCCACCGTTTCGGCCTACCAGGCTTCTGCCGGGGGAGCGACCGACGCCTTCGCGGCCAAGCTCTCCGCCTCCGGTTCCCGCCTGATTTACAGCACCTACCTGGGAGGTGACCTCGCTGAATTCGGTGAAGGCCTCGTCCTGACCGGCAGCGGGGCAGTCTGTCTGGCCGGCCAGACCCGGTCGGCGGGATTTCCCACCCTGAATCCCTATCAGCCTTCCCTGGCGGGTGAGGCGGATGCCTTTATTACCGGAATCTCCTCGACGGGATCGTCGTTGATCTTCTCGACTTTCATGGGAGGGATAGACGAGGACGTTGCTCATCGAGTCGCCCGCGGCAACGACGGCGCTCTTTATATTGTCGGGCATTCGCAATCATCCGATTTTCCGACCCGGAGCGCCTACCAGGCATCCATCGGGGGAGGGAACGACGCGTTCGTGGCCTGCCTTGATTCCACCGGGTCGAGTCTGCGGTATTCCACTTACCTGGGATCGCCGAACCAGGAGTATGGTTTAGATCTGTCCGTTAATGAACTCAATCAAGCCTGTGCAACGGGGTACACCAATTCCAGCACTTTCCCCGTCAAGAATCCGTATCAATCAAGCATGGGGGGAGGATTGGATATGTTTATCTCCCGCTTTCTCTCCTCCGGCGATGGTTTACTCTTCTCCACCTACCTGGGAGGAACGGCCAGTGAGTGCGGTCAGGCCATTTGCGAGTCAGCCACTCAGAAGGTTTGGATCGGCGGGGACAGCAACTCCGTTGATTTCCCGTTGGTCAATCCGTATCAATCCAGCCGGGAGGGGAATCAGGATATAGTGGTATTCAGAATTGACTGGATTACGCCCACTCCGACTCCCACACCAACACCGACTCCCTCGATCACGCCGACGCCGAGCGTGACGCCCAGTCCGACCCCCTCGATCACCCCGACACCGAGTGTTACGCCCACTCCGTCAGTGACACCTACGCCCTCCGTCACGCCGACGTCAAGTGTGACTCCGACCCCCTCGATCACGCCATCTCCGACTCCTTCCGCGACGCCCGCGGCGACCCCGAGTAATACCCCCACGCCGGCGTACTGCGAGGAACTCCTGGTGATCAACGATCTGGAAGATCTGCAGATCGCCGTTCCCCGGTCCGGCTCCGGGACCGGATGGAGATGGAGCATCACCCGGGCGGAAGCGCCGGCGACCGATGTCTATGGTTCGGTGGCCGACAACGCCAACACGTTTACCGATCTGACCGATTATCCGCTCCAGCCGGTCGCCGTCCAGTTCACGAGCCTGAGCGAGCCCATTACCATCCTGGAGGGCGATTACATCACGGTGACGTATGACGGCGGCCAGATGGTAAACGTTTATCCGCCGCCGCTGAGCGGGATGGTCGATACCTATTATTTTATCGGATCGGACGGGGCGACCTACGCCGACCGGTGGCTGTGCGACCGGGTCGAAGATGTTCCGACGCCCACACCCACCGCCGCGCCGATCGTGACGCCCAGCCCATCGGCGACACCTTCTCCGGCCCCGTCGGCAACATCTTCTCCGGCCCCGTCCGCGACCCCGTCCACCGCCCCCCCGCCGCCGCCCACGTCTACGCCGCCGCCCGCTCCCAGCGCGACACCCGCCCGGACGCCTTCGCCGCCGCCGACCCCAACCCCGACCCCGACCTGCGGCCCGACCGTGCCTCGGCCCGGCTTCATCCTGGAGGGGGGTGACTACGACGGGGACGGCACCGCCGACATCGGCATCTTCCGCCCGCCGGCCGGCCTCTGGGCGGTCCGTGGCGTCACCCGGGCCTACTTCGGGGGCGGCGACGACGCTCCCGTCTCCGGGGACTATAACGGGGATGGAATGATGGAGATCGGCATCTTCCGGCCCGCTTGCGGCCTCTGGGCGGTCCGCGGGGTCACCCGCACCTACTACGGCCTGGCCGGCGACGAGCCGGCCCCGGCCGACTACGACGGGGACGGCACCGTCGACGTCACCATCTTCCGGCCCGCTTGCGGCCTCTGGTCCGCCCGCGGGGTCACCCGCACCTACTTCGGCGCCGCCGGGGATTCGGCCGTTCCCGGCGACTATGAGGGCGCCGGAACGGCGGCCATCGGCATCTTCCGTCCCGCTTCGGGGACCTGGGCGATCCGGGGGGTGACCCGGTTATACTTCGGCGGGGCCGACGATTGGCCGCTCCCCGGGGACTACGACGGCGACGGCTACCGGGAGGCGGCCGTCTTCCGCCCCTGGTCGACCGGCCTCTGGGCGGTCCGCGGCGTCACCCGCTTCTACTTCGGCCGGTGTACCGATTATCCGCTCCGGGCCGATTTCAACTGTGACGGGATTGACGATCCCGGCGTCTTCCGACAGAGCCAGGGCCTCTGGGCCATCCGGGGGGTGAGCAGGGTTTATTATGGCTCCAGCGGCGATCTCCCGGCAACGAGATAAACCGGCGCCCTGATAAACATTCGTTAAACACAGGATGAAAGCATGAATAGATATGCCTTCCTGATGGTCTTCGGCGCCGTTTTGATGGTCCCGGTCCCGGGCTCGACCACCGGGATTGAAGCAGAGAAAACGGGGAAACAACCGTCCCCGGGCGCGATTAAACAGGCCGCCGAAGAACAAATTCTGCGGTATCCTTTTTCGATCTCCCCGCCGTTGATACGGGTTCTCAAAGGGCCCGACGGAGAGGAGTACAGCCTGATCGAGGCGGCGGGGTGTACCCCGTCGGGGGAGCCGGGCGAACCCGCCCTGCCGGGGTGCAGTAAATTTCTGGTCTTGCCGCCCGGCGTAAAGGTGATTGGTGTGGAGCTGAAGGTGATTGAGAAGCAAACTGTTCCACTGCCACATCCTCCCTACCCGGTTCAGCCGGAGGTGAATATGGATGAAGAACCGCCGCCCTTCGTCTCCCCCAAAAGGGGGGTCTATCGGGAAGGGGCCTGTTTCCCGGAGGGAAATTTTCAATTTGCCGGAACCAACTACTGGCAGGGCTGCCGGGTAGCGGTCTGCGGTTTTTATCCCTGTCGGGCAATGGGATGAGAGCGCCTGGTCGGCCCTGGGTTCAGGAATGAACGGTATGGTCGGAGTTCTGTCATGCGATGGACGGTCCGGATGGCCGAAGGAATGGTAAAAATGAGAGCGACTCTATGAACTTCAACAGTGGGTTGAGTCGTTTGATCTGCGCTGTCTGGGATACGAGGAAAAACCTGACGCTATATTCAGCGACGATAGATTCGGCCGGGCGCTTGATAAACTGTATCAAGCCGATCGGGTCTCCCTGATGACACCGGTTGTCGTTTCAGCGGTCAGGACATTTGAAATTGATCTGAGCCGCATCCACAGTGACTGCACCAGCGTGAAAGCCTTCGGCAAGATCGCCGGGAAGACACACTCCGGGGTTGAGCTGCATCATGGGTACAGCAAAGATCACCGCCCCGATCTCAAGCAACTTGTGTTTTGCTTGAGTATCTGTGAAGACGGAGCAGTTCCGGTACACCATAAAGTCTATCCCGGCATCTCGCCGAAGCCTTCCGCGACGCCGGTCCCCACGGCCACACCCGCGCCGTCACCGACGGCCGTGATTACGCCGCCTCCGACACCGGTCCCGGTGCCGACCTCCGTCCACCTGGTGATCGCCTTTGACGACTACGACGGGGACGGGATGGCCGACCTGACGGCGTTGCGATGGAACAAAGGGTTGACCTGGTGGTGGATTCTCTACTCGGGCGCCCCCTGCGGATATTCGAACTTCTCGGCCCGGACGGGGGACGCGATTGTCACGGGGGCGGCCTCTTACTGAGAAATCACCGCCGGATTGCCTCCGCCAGCAGGGAGGCCTGCCAGCGGAGGAGGCCCCCGCTCTCCATCATCTCCTCAACCGTTGCCGCCCCCGCCCGGACGACGGCCTCCAGCGCGGCCCGGGGGGCGAGCACCGAAGAAGGGAGGCCGAGGCCTCCGGCCACCCGGGCCGCGGCATCCCGGAGCTTCTCTAGCCGGGTGGCCTCCTTCGCCGGGAGCGGTTCCTGCCGCTCTCCCTTTTTCCGGAGCGGCGGCAGACGGTCCGGGGGGAGGCCCCGGGCTTCCCGGACCGCGTGTTCCAGGGCATCCAGCCGTTTTTCCCGGCAGGTCCGCGGCAGTCGCGGCCCCCGCCGCGCCGGCTGCCCGGGATGGGCGCGGGCCCAGAGGGCCAGTTCCAGGAGCAGCTCGTTGCCCATGACCTTGAAGGGGGGGAGGTCGGCTTCCCGCGCCTCCTTCTCCCGCCAGTGCCAGAGGCCGCGGACAAAGGCCAGCTGCTCCCGGCTGCAGTCTTTCAGGCCCTTGATCCGCCAGGCGTCATCGGGATCCCTTCCCGGTCGATCCTGCCCGGTTTTTTGGACCAGGGCGTCACAGGTCTCCCGGTGCCATTCCTCGCGTCCCCGCTCGCAGAGTCTCTCCCGCAGCCGGTCCGCCAGCGGTTCGAGATAGCGGGTGTCGTCGGCGGCATAGGCGAGCTTCGCTTCCGGGAGCGGGCGCCGGGACCAGTCGAACTTCTGGCCGCCCTTGACGAGAACGACACCGAGGATTTCGCCGGCGAGAGTGGCCAGGCCCGGCTGTTCGTGCCCGAGAAGCTGCCCGGCCAGCATGGTGTCGAAAACCCCGGCCCGGGGGCGAAAGCCGAATGAAGATCGCAGCATCCTTAAATCGTAGTCCGCGCCGTGGAGGATGAGCGGCCGGCCGGCCAGGGCCCGGAAAAAGACCGACAGGTCCATCCCGGCCAGGGGATCGACGATATAGGCGTCCCCGGAGATCGAGACCTGGATCAGGCAGACCTTCTCGTAATAGTGGTGAAGGCTATCGGCTTCGGTGTCGAGCGCTGCTCGGGCGGCATCCGCGATCCTGCCGGCGAGCGCGCTCAGGGAACGCTCGTCATCGATCCAGTCATACCGGCGGTCGAATGCAGACATGATATCCCAGTAAAGTGTTTGTTCGCGGGAGAGGTCTTCAACCCCGCAAAAGTGGATACTTTGAAACCGAAATCACCGGCTGCTTTGTTCCGGAATGGGTGGCTACTTTGCTCGGAAATCCGCAAAACTTTACGTAGTCGGGGAAAAAACAGCGCTGCAGACATCGGGCGTTGAACGTTGAGTTTACTTATTTCATCTCCACGGCTGTCATCCTCCGCCCCGCCCCCGACTGTAATCAGTAATCAGTAATCAGTGGTCAGTAATCAGTGATCAGTAATTCCTGATCTGCCGCGACCGGCTGTCGAGATAACTGATTACTGATTACCGATTACTTCCTCTCCCCTTACCTTGTCACCGGCAGGTCGTCGGTCGTTCCGAAGTAGGCCCGGGTGAGCCCGCGGACGGCCCAGAGGCCGACATCCTGCCGGAAGACGCAGGGACTATCGGTCCCGGTGCCGTCAAAACCGGCCCGGAGGGGATAGTCGGTGCAGCGCCCGTAGTAGAAGCGGGTGACGCCGCGGACCGCCCAGAGGCCGGACGACCAGGGGCGGAAGATCGCCACCTCGAAGTTCCCGTTGCCGTTATAGTCGCCGGGGACCGGCCAGTCGTCGAAACCGCCGAAGTAGACCCGGGTGACGCCGCGGACCGCCCAGGT
>JAZDIV010000043.1:0-76735 GCA_043804695.1 PVC group bacterium
TCCCGATGATGATATTCCTCACTTTCCCGAATACCGGATCTCCCGGTTTGGGCGTCTCCGGGATCAGGCCCCGGCGGCCGCGCTCCAGGAGCCGCCGAACCCGGGAGGGAGCCGTCTCACGGAGAGCGTACCTGTCGAGGATGTCAACGCAATTCTCGAAAGTCGTCGGGTCGGGTACGGTGGGGCCGGAGGCGATAACGGACGGATCGTCGCCCGCCACGTCGGAGAGAAGGAGGCCGAGAACCCGGGCCGGGAAGGCGAGGCGGGCCAGGCCGCCCCCTTTCACCCGGGAGAGATGCTTGCGGATGGCGTTTATCTCGCCGATGGCCGCGCCGCACCGCAGAAGCTGTCCGGTGATCGTCCGGATGTCGTCGAGAGCGATGCCCGGGGCCGGGGCGGTGAGAAGAGAGGAACCCCCGCCGGAGAGGACGACGATCAGCAGGTCTTCCACCGCCTGAAATGATTTTTTCTCCTCCAAATTTCTAAAGTCCCCCCGTAGCACATAAACAGGCAGACCTGAAAGATTGTGCTTCAATTAGCCGGCAGGCCATGAGGCGAGATTCTAAATCCACTATCATATTTATTTTTCACCCGCCCCCCGGGCGGGTGAAAAATAAATCACCACTGCGAGGTGATCTTCCAGCGCCCCTCCTCCTGTTCCAGGAGGAGGATCACCTTCTCCTCCATCGCGCAGCTGAAGACTCCGGGACCGGCGGTGTCGGCCAGGACACCTTTTATCAGCAGGCGAAATGATACCTCGCCCAGCGGACGTTCCACCCCGCGGTCGACTGATGAGCGCACCGTCACCGTCAGCGGTTCGCCGGGCATCGCCGTGACACCCGCGGAGATCTCCCTGCCCGCTGACCGGGAGGGAGATCCGGTTCGGGAGGGAGTGTCCTCCCCGGCGGTTGACTCCAGTTCCATCTTGATCGGCCCGGCGGCGGCATTCACGGTGATGAGGAAAGACCGATCCGGCATTCGCTTTCCCTCCGTCCCCCGCAGCCAGTCGAAATCTTCCTGGCGCAGCCAGTATCCCGAGTCCTTCTGGACGAACTCGATCGATAAGTCCCGCATGCTCACCGACAGTTCAGCGAAGGGGGCGAAAAACCTCTCCTCCATCCGCTCTTTCAGCCAGTCCAGACCCTGCTCGTAATGGGAATACCCGGCGGAATAACAGGCGAGAAGAGCCGCCATCTCCCGGGCTTCCAGGGCGGCCCGGTAATTTTCCAGGAGGGAGAGGACACGCAGGGTCTCCACCAGCAGCCGGCGCTCCGGCGGGCTCAGTCGTTCGCTTTCCTGCTCGAAAAACCCCCTGATCGTCGGCGGCGACGAACAGGCGCCGCCCCCGAAAAGGAGGAGTCCGGCCACAGAAATGAAAACCACCCGGTTCTTCAATGCCTTCATTCTCTGTTGCTGCCCCTGCATTAAAATTCAAGCCTATAAATTTGCAAGCGCAGCGAGCTAATTTATAAAAAGTTCTTGCCCGCGATACTTGATCTTATTATTATATCCTTAATTTGCTACTCATTTGTCAACCGTATGGTTCGCACCATCAAGGAGGCACGATGAAAGGTACCACCGTTACCCCGATCCTGGCCGGACTGGTTGTGCTCAGCCTGGCGGTCCTGCCCGCCGTCCGGGGACAAGTGGCGGAGAGAATCCCCATCCTGATCGAGCAGAAGATCGTCCAGATCACTCTTTCCCCGGAAAACCGGGACGGGATCAACTGGGAACTCTTCAAACTCTATCAGAAAAACCGGGAGACGACCACCGGCTTCTTCCCCCTCTCCGACCGGGCCCGTCACCGCCTGGATTTCCGGCCGATGCAGAAGAACATCCCGCCGGAACAGGCCGAGAACGCCGACTTCGAACACGTCGAACAGACCAGGGTCAATCAATTTGATTTCGGCCCGATCTGGGAAGATACCCGGTCCCCCCGCCAGATCGAGGACGATACCCACTTCGGATCCCTGCGGATCTACAACTTCAAAACCATGATGGACTACCTGCGCACCCTGGGGGAAGCGGATGTCATCTTCAGCCGGAAATGGGTGTCCGAGAACGGTCAGCAGTCCATGATCTCCTCCCAGCCGGAGATCACCGGCACCGCGGGGCCGACCGTCGAATACTGGGAAGGTTCCCGGGTCACCTTCCGCCCGGAGATCATCGAGAATCACCGGATCGTCTTTCATCTCAATTCCGAGGCAGCCACCGCCTTTTACGTCGACCCGGCGTTGAACCCCGGCCTGCCGGTGCTGGAACGGGGAGGAAAAGAGGTGGCCAAGCTCTGGCGTCTCTTCCGCCTCAATACAATGGGCTTGGTGGAAAGCGGGGAGACCGCTGTCTTCGAAGACCTCCGCGAAGGCAAAGGCATCCTGATTTTCATCACCCCTTCCATTCTGGAGACTCAGCGCAAGCGGGTCAACTCCTAAAAATCCCTTCGGGATTTTTAGGAATTCATCCATTCAGGTGGCTTTTCGTCATCTGATCTTCAGCGTATCGCTATGAAGTTTCTCCGACGGCCATCGAGATACACCTCTGCCAATAATAATCTTATTTTTCCGGAGGAAAAATAATGACAGTTCGACCGTACAACTTATACGCCGGACCGGCCATTCTTCCCGGCGAGGTGATGTCACAGGTCCAGGATGAGTTGATGGACATCGCCGGCACCGGCCTCTCGATTCTCGAGTCAAGCCACCGGGGGACGGCCTATGCCGATATCAATGACAGCGCCCGGCAGGATCTCCGGGATCTTCTGGGGATCCCCGACAGCTATGCCGTTCTTTTCCTCCCGGGCGGGGCCAGCCTCCAGTTCGGGATGGTCCCGATGAACTTTCTCCGGGGAGGAAAGGCCGATTATGTGAACACCGGGGCCTGGGCCAAGAAAGCGATCAAGGAAGCCAAGCTTTTCGGAGAGGTCCACATCGCCGGCAGCTCCGAAGACGGAAATTTCTCCTATGTCCCCGCGCTGAGCGACCTGGACCTCTCCCCCGATGCGCGGTATCTCCACATCTGCAGCAATGAGACGATCGGGGGCATCCGCTGGCCCCGATTCCCCGAGACCGGGGACATCCCCCTGATCGCGGACATGTCTTCTGAGATCTGCAGCCGGAAGATCGATGTCTCCCGTTTCGGCATGATCTACGCCGGGGCGCAGAAAAACCTCGGTCCGGCGGGGGTCACCGTCGTCATCATCAGCGAGAAGATGCTAAAAAAATGCCCGGACGGACTGACCACGATGCTGAACTACCGGACCCACGTGGAGAACGACTCCAACTACAACACCCCCCCGGTTTTTTCCGTTTACATGGTCGGCCTGGTCCTGAAATGGCTGAAAAAACGGGGCGGGATCGAGGCGATGGAAGCGGCCAACAACGAGAAGGCCGCTCTCCTCTACGGCATGATCGACGGCACCGATTTCTACCGGGGGACCGCGGCGGCGGAAGACCGCTCGATCATGAACGTCACCTTCCGCCTTCCCACCGAAGAACTGGAAGCCGCCTTCATCGCCGAGGCCAGGAAAGCCGGCTTTGTCGGGCTGAAAGGACACCGCTCGGTGGGCGGGATCCGGGCCTCCATCTACAACGCCTTCCCGCTGGAAGGGGTGGAAGCTCTGGTACATTTTATGCAATCTTTTGAGAAAAAATATGCTTAAAATGTAATCGCACCACGAAGGGCACGAAGTTCACGAAGTAAAATTATTTTTCCTGTTTCATTTTTCAAACCAAGGAGCCGGGGCAGAAGACTTTTTACGCCTTTTGCGCCTTTGTGCGGCTGCATAGAGGACGAGGCGGGAGAACTTCCCTATTCAATCACATTCAATCGTCTGTTGAAGTAAGGGGGCGAGGGGGGGATATTTAATCCTTGAGGAAAAAATAACATGAAAAAGGTTTTAATCGCCACCGAGAAGCCCTTCGCGGGAAAAGCGAGGGATAAGACCGTCGCCGTGCTCCGGGAAGCGGGATATGACGTCAGGGTGCTTGAATCCTACAAAGAAACCTCCCATCTGCTGGAGGCCGTTGGAGATGTTGATGCCCTGATCGTGCGGAGCGATAAAGTAACCGACGAGGTGATGGCGGCGGCGCCGGAACTGAAACTGGTGGTTCGGGCGGGGGCGGGCTATGACAACATTGACTGCGGCGCGGCCAAAGCCCGGGGGATCACGGTCATGAACACGCCGGGGCAGAACGCCAACGCAGTCGCCGAGCTGGCGATCGGGATGATGGTCATGGCCGCCCGGGGAAAGTACGACGGCAGGTCGGGGACGGAATTGAAAGGGAAAACCCTGGGGCTCCAGGCCTTCGGCAACGTCGCCCGGAGGGTCGCCGTGATTGCCGCCCGGGGATTCGAGATGACGGTGATCGCCTACGACCCGTTCATCCCGGCGGATGAAATGACCAGAGCCGGCGTCACCCCGGTCCGCTCCCTGGACGAGCTGTACGCCCGGAGTGATTACCTCTCCCTCCACATCCCGGCCACGCCGGAGACACGGGGTTCGATCGGGTACGAACTCATGAAGAGGATGAAGCCGAACGCGGTCCTGGTCAACACCGCCCGAGCCGAGGTCATCGATGAAGCCGGCTTGCTCCGGGTGTACGAGGAGCGCCCGGACTTCAAATATGTCGCCGACGTGGCCCCCGGGAACAAGGACGAGATCCTGGTCTGCGACGGGAACCGGTGTTTTTTCACCCCGAAGAAGATGGGGGCGCAGACCGCCGAGGCCAACTTCAACGCCGGCGTGGCGGCCGCCCGCCAGATCGTCAGTTTTTTTGAGAAGGGAGATACGACCTATCAGGTAAATTAGGCGCGAAAAATTGCGGGTGATGTCTCTCTGCAGAATGTCTAAATCCGAATGACGAAAACCGAAAGAATGTCTAAGCCCAAATAACCAGAACCACCATCAATCCGCAAGCCTTCTGGCTTGTGGCGGCTCGTTTTTGAAAATTAGATTTTTGAATTTGGGATTTGTTTCGGATTTCGTTATTCGGATTTCGGATTTTTATGCGCTATTTTCTTCCCCCGCTCGCCCTTATACTTCCGGAGCAGGAGGATGTGCCCCTCTTGATCCAGTTCCAGCTTCAGCCAGGGGAGCGGCGAATAGGCGGGGCCGCGGACGACATTCCCGGTCAGGTCAAAACGTGCATGATGGCGGCGGCAGACAAAGGCGTCGTTCTTATCCGTTTTGAAGAGAGGCCCGCCGCGGTGGGTGCAGACCGATGAGATCGCATAGATCCCTTCGCTGTCGGAGATGAGGAAGGCGTCATAGAAAATGAGGTGCTTCACCGTCCCGGGCGGGTAATCGCGGGGAAATCCCAGTTCAAACGTGGTGCGGTCCCGAGCCGCTGCTTCAGAGCTCAGTCCCATCGCTCCCAGCATCCAGCCCAGGACAACCTGGAACATCCTGAGAATAAACTGACGCCGGTGCATTAAAATTTTTCCTCCGGAAAAATTTTAAATTATATGTGCTGTTTTAAACTGCTTTTGATTAACTATGCTATCACCCTCGGGGGGCGAATACAAGATTCGCCCGTACATTAGAAGTTCTACATGCTATCAATACCGACAAAACAACAGATCGACGCCGAGATCGCGCTCCCCGGATCCAAGAGCATCACCAACCGGGCGTTGGTCATCGGGGCGCTGGCCCGGGGCGAGACTGAACTTGCCAACTGGCTTCGCTGCGATGACACCGGGGTGATGATCGAGGGCTTGCGGAGCCTTGGTTTCACCGTCACCGACGGCGACGGCCGTCTGGTGATCGCGGGGCGGGGCGGACTTATCCCCCGGGACCGGGCGTCTCTGGACACCGCCAACTCGGGGACGACGATGCGGTTCCTGACCGGCCTGGTCGCCCTGGGGGAAGGAACATACCAGCTCGATGGAAGCCCCCGGATGCGGGAGCGGCCGATCGAAGATTTACTGGACGGCCTCCGGTCGCTGGGGGTCTCCGCCCTTTCCGACCGGGAGAACGGCTGCCCCCCGGTCACGGTCCGGGCCGGCGGCTTACCCGGGGGAACTTGCGAGCTCTCCGGCGAAATCAGCAGCCAGTTTCTTTCCGCCCTCCTGCTCAGCGCCCCCTACGCCGCCGGCCGGGTCATCATCAGGGTCGCGGGCGAACTGGTCTCCCGGCCCTACGTCGATATGACGCTCCGGATGATGACTGACTTCGGGGTGACCGTGAACGAGGAGAAACCGGGCACGTTCTTCATCCCTCCCCGGCAGGTGTACCGGGGCCGGCGCTATGCCGTCGAGGGCGACGCGTCGTCGGCGTCCTATTTCTTCGCCGCGGCGGCCATCACCGGGGGACGGGTAAAAATCCTCAATGTCGGAAATAATTCCATCCAGGGGGACGCTCGTTTCCCGCGTTTACTGGAGCGGATGGGAGCGACGGTCCGGACCGGGCCGGATTGGACCGAGGTCGCAGGTCCCCTGACCCGGGGGATCAAGGAAGACCTCAACGAGATGCCGGACATGGTCCCCACCCTGGCCGTCGTCTCGCTTTTCGCCCCCGGGCGGACCGTGATCGTCAATGTCGGCAATCTTCGCTACAAGGAATCGGACCGTCTCCGGGCGGTGGCAACCGAACTTCGGAAGATCGGGGCCCGGGCCGAGGAACTCCCGGACGGCCTGATCATCGAGGGGGGAGATCTGCACGGGGCCGAGATCGAAACCTACAACGACCACCGGATCGCCATGGCCTTTGCCCTGGCGGGGCTGCGGGTCCCGGGGATCACGATCAAGAACCCGGAGTGCGTCGCCAAAACCTTCCCCGGATTCTTCGAGGCGTTTCTCGGGATCTGAAGAGGGAGGGTTCCTTGACGTAGAGTAGCACAGACATTCCTGTCTGTGCGGCAGTAAAGTAACACAGACATTCCTGTCTGTGCGGCAGACGCGGGGGGCACAGACAAGAATGTCTGTGCTACCATGCCTACCCTGTCAATCCCCGCCCTCGAAGCAGAATCTCCACGATTCTCCCGGCCGCCTTCCCGTCCCAGAGGGGCGGCGCATCCCCCGGTTTCCGATCTCCGGAAGCGAACTCCCGGTAAGCGGCCAGGATCGTCTCCGTCGTCACCCCCGCCAGATGGTTGGTCCCGATCTCGCAGGTAACGGGACGTTCGGTGTTCTTGCGGATCGTCAGACAGGGGACTTTCAGGATCGTGGTCTCCTCCTGGATCCCACCGGAATCGGTCAGGACCAGACGGGCATCCGCCATCAGCTTGAGAAAATCAAGGTAGCCGGCCGGGTCGATCAGCCGCAAACCGGGCAAAGCGAAAAGCCGGGCCGGCGGCAGAACCCGGTCGATCGTCTTCCGGGTCCGAGGGTGGACGGGGAAGATAACCGGCATATCCTTCTGAATGACCTCCAGAGCATCGATGATCCCCCCGAAGGTCTCCGGATCGTCGACATTCGACGGGCGGTGAAGCGTCATCACCGCGTACTCTCCCGGTGTGAGGCCGTATTTTTCCAGGATAGTCGACGTTTCCGCCCGCTCCCGGTTCCGGAGCAGGGTGTCGATCATGACATTGCCGACCAAAAAAATCTTCTCCCGGGCGACTCCCTCGGCCAAAAGGTTGTCCACCCCGCTCTGCTCGGTGCAGAAGAGGAGATCGCTGATCGCGTCGGTGAGCACCCGGTTGATCTCCTCCGGCATCGTGCGGTCAAAGCTCCGCAAACCCGCCTCCACGTGGGCGAGGCGCACCCCCAGCTTCACCGCCACCAGCCCGCAGGCGATCGTGCTGTTGACGTCGCCGACCACCAGCACCAGGTCCGGCTTCCGCTCGACCAGCAGCGGCTCGAAGGCTTTCATGATTTCGGCCGTCTGCCGGGCATGGGTGGAGGACCCGATTTCGAGGTTGATGTCCGGCCGGGGGATGCCCAGTTCCCGGAAGAAGAGATCGCTCATCTCTTCATCGTAATGCTGGCCGGTGTGGACCAGCAGGGGCTCGATCTCCGGGCAGCCGCGGTACGCCTCCATCAGGGGGGCGATCTTCATGAAGTTGGGCCGGGCGCCGACGATGTTGATGATCTTCATTTTATTATTTTTTCTTCGAAAAAATAATATTTATCAAAATGCGGTACCTTCTGATAGTGCCGGGCAACCAGTTGGTTAGTAAGTATCACCCGATTGTTAATATTATCGATCAACAAAAGACCCGGTAGGCTCCCCTTTCGCCGCTTCCCTGATCTCCTGCTGCTTTTTAATCACCTTGGAAAAAAGAGAACCGGAGCCGGCCTGTTCGAAGATCTGAGCCAGGCAGGCGGCGATATCCTGGGATTCGCTTATGTCCGGTTCGTGGGCGAACTGGTATCGGACACTAATACTTATCCCGCTGATCGACTTCAGCCGGAGCCGTTCAATGGGGTTGTCCGGCGCCCGGCCGGGATGAACCTTCGGCGACGTCCCGCTGGCACCGATCAGAACATCGCCATTCTCGAACCGGGCATCCAGAAAACTCAGCCGCAGCTCGCGGCGGCATAAGTGGAGGATCTCGAATGGACTGATGGTGGCGGACCGGGAGATCAGGCTCTGGATCGCGTAGCGGGAAAACGCGGCCAGCACGGTGTTCCGGCGGCGGCGGTAAAAGATACGCCCGATGGCAGCCCGGCGGAGGTAGCCGGTCCACCAGGCGACCCCGACCAGGGTGACGACGAGAATAAACCCGGGGAGCCAGAACCACCCCGAACCATCCGGAATGATCAGGAACAGGTAGCCCGCGCAAGCCAGCAGAAAGGTAATCGCGTATAGGATCAGGACGACCTGCTTGCCGGTAAATCCTTTCTCCAGAAGACGGTGATGGGTGTGATGACGGTCACCGGCGAAGATCGGCACCCCCCGGACAAATCGCCTGATCATTGAGAGCAATGTTTCAAAGATGGGGAAGCTCAGTGCCAGCATCGGAGCCATGATGATCAGGGCGGTCTCGACTTTGTAGGTCCCCATCAGGGTGATGGTCGCCAGCGCGTAACCGATAAACATGCTCCCGGTATCCCCCAGGAATATGCTGGCCGGGGGGAAATTGAAGATTAAAAATGCCGCCAGGCTTCCCGCCAGGGGAGCGCAGGTAAAGACGATAAAAATATTCCCGGTCGTCGCCCCCAGCGCCACCAGGGTCAGGCAGGCGATCAGGGCGACGCCGGTGGCCAGGCCGTCCAGTCCGTCGATAATATTGAAAGCGTTGATCAGGCCGACAATCCAGAGAATGCTGATGATCACACCGAGGTTGGGGTTGAGTTCAACCTGGCCGACCAGCGGTATATAGAAGGACTCAATCACGCAGCCGGTGGCGCAGATGAAAATGGCGATGGCGAACTGGCCCAGAAGCTTGACCCGGGCCCGCATCCCCCTCAGGTCGTCGAGGAGGCCCAGCGCCAGGATGGCGATCCCCCCTGCCGCCAGGATGATAAAACTGCGGCTGAAGGAAGCCCGGCCGAAGGCAAAACTCATCAGAGGATCAAGCCAGGACGGGTTCAGTCGGTAAATCAGTTCCCAGTTACGGACGATCAGCGAGCCGGCCAGGCCGGAGCAGACATAAAAGACAAGCACCGGGACCGAGATCCCCAGGCCGCCCAGGAGAGGTACCTCGGACCACGAGACCCGGCGGTACCCGCCCCGGTCGATCGCCCCGGTTTTCCGGGCCAGCAGCTTGATCAAAGGGGTCATGGCCGCGGTCAGCGAGCCGAACAATAAAAAGAGTACGACCAGGACCAGGGGATTTTCCAGATATTGCGGTAACTCAATCACGTTCGGACGCCTCGAAACTCACGCTCCCTCCACAGGGAGCCCGGCCATACGTCACGACAATCTGCTTGGCGGAAAACCGGACACCGAAATCAGGCATGTACCACGCATCCTGAATGTCGATTTCGGCCACGGTCTCCATTTTCACCTTCACTGCACCGGCCACTATATAGCACACATTATCCCGGAGAAAAACGTCATTATCGGGATGGCAGAGGAACCTTCCCTTCACGATCTGTCCCCGGCCGCCCTCCACCCGGTCCTCGATTTTCAGCCGGCCTCCCGCGCTTTCTATCCTCCGCCGGTGAACGGGGCGTCCGGCCAGATGCCGGAAGCCATTATGTGAGCCTTCAAAGACAAACCGGCCGCCGGCTTGGGAGCAGTGGTGCAGCCGGGGCCGGGCCCGCCGCCCCGCCCGGAACGATTTCCAGAACTCACACTGGTCTCTATCATCCACGCTGACCGTGTTGTGGGATCGGGTGCTCCGGGAGTATTCCCTCATCTCCCCCCCCCGGTACTCGCACACCCCGGCATCCACGAAGATGCGCCTGCCGCCGACATCCCATTCAAACGCCAGCAGGTCGCCGTGCCCGTGAGCGGGAAGATAATCGGGACCGATATCGCCGCAGTCCACCAGAAGGTACTCGTCTCCCTCCCGGAACCCATAATAACCGGCGGCCTTCAGCTCGATCCGCTGCTCCGGCACCGGGGGGGGACCGATCAGTTCGCGGTAGACATCCAGGCATTCCCGGGGCTGGTAGGTCATGTGCAATCCGCCGTCGTTGAAGAGGCTGATCAGGCCGTCGGGATGTGTCAGCTGCCCGGTAACCCGGGCCATGCGGCGAAGCACCCCGGCCAGCTCTCTCTTCTCTCCGGGAGAGCCGTCGATTACCCGGTAGCACTCCAATAGATCCGCGAAGACCTGGAGATGATAAGCCGGGCTGCGCTCGTAGTGCATCCCATCGGGAAGAATCTGCTCCTGAAGCTCGCGGTATAAGATCTTCTTTCCCGCCGCCGGCCAGCGTTCACTCTCGGCCCCTCTGAAAAATCGCCCTGCCCAGATGAGGGTCTTACAATTCTTAAGCAGATGGTTCCCCTTCAGGTCCTTTTCCAGGTTATGACGCAAAAACCTGATCTGACGGCATAGTGACGAGAGAAGACCCTTCCGGGTTTCTTCATCCAGCCTTTTCCATCTGAGAGCGTACTGCTGCATCCAGACGAGACAGCGAATGGAAATGCTGTAACTGTTCCAGCTGTCCATCCAGTATCCCTTCCCGTAAAGCCGGTTCTGTCGGATCCAGTCCCGGACGGCGACGACGAACATTTCGTCGTCAAAGGCTTCCAGGTATTCCATGTAGTGAAGGTTCATCAGCTCCAGCTGGTTTTCCTTCTTCCAGGCCGGCCGGTGCCAGTTCATGGGGACGGTGAAAGGAACACTGAGATTCAAAAAATGGAGAGTCTTGTCCTTACCGGCAAGGTGGTTCCTCGGAGGAAAGAGAGGCGGCGGCGGTTCCCCCGGAGAAAGAACCGGGCGCCGGCAAGTGGCAGCAACGGCTCCGGCGGCGGCGGCGACGGCGGAACAGGAAAGAAGTTTTCTTTTTAGCAACAGGCGGAAACGGGCGGCCAACTGGGAGGGGAGGCTATATCGAAGCGAATACCAGTACAACCGGATTTTTTTCAGCCTGTTCATAAATCATCCGGATTATCAGTTAGTGTTCAACACGTTATAAATAACAACACCGTTTAGGAGCCTGCAATACTATGTTTTTTCCTTCCCGCTAGGCCGACACTTTAATTCTACGGGCAATAATGCACATAATACCAGATTAAAATTAACAAGTCCCTGGAGTATAATACGATCAATAAATGATTACACCACTATCCACGCCATCTCTGGCATTGTTCAAAAATAACCCGATTTATGCCTGCCTGCCGCAGGCAGGCATAAATCGGGTTAGAGTCTGAAATATCCCTTGCTGAAGAATATCCGGGTGGATACGATACGTCCGAGCCGGGAGCCTCGGTGAACGGTTTCCGGGCAGGCTTTTGGAGAACGCCTGATGGGGAATGCCCTGACGACAACCGAGAAGTGGGAGAAGGAATGGAAAGATTTCCCCCTCCCGGCTATTGAGAAGCCTCCGCATGATCTGCGATCCCTCCTGGAGACCCACCTGCCCGCTGGATCAGATTACCGCCTGATCGAGATCGGCTGCGCGCCGGGGCGGTGGATGGCTTACTTCAGCAGGAGCCACGGGTATTCGGTTGCGGGGATTGAATACGGGAAAGAGGCGGCGGACCTTACCCGCCGCAATATGAAGATGCAGGGCATTCCGGCCGAGGTGCTGGCCGAAGATTTTTTCCGGGCTGACATCGATCCCGGCAGCTACGATGTCGTCTTCTCCGGAGGTTTCATCGAGCATTTCCGGGACCTGCCGGCGGTGGTGGAGAGAATCTGCGCCCTCTCCCGCCGGTACGTGGTTACCCTGGTCCCGAACCTCTACGGGGTGAACGGGCTGATCAGCAAAGCAGTCAGGCCGGCGGTGTACGCGGAGCACACGCCCATCGATAGACGACTCCTGGAGCGTTTGCATGCCGGCTGCGGCGTGGAGACGTTGTTCTGTAACTACGTCGGCGGGGCGCGGCTGATTATGCCTGGCGCCAAGAACGCTTTCTTCGAGAAACACCGCTGGTGCGGACGTGCTCTCAACGCCCCGGTCCGGGTATTCAACCGTCTCTCCGAGGCGGCGAGCCGGGCCCTGGGCACGATCCCGAGAAGCCGCCTCCTCTCCGACAGTCTGCTCTATATCGGGAAAAAGACCGGCCCGTAAACGTATAATGATATAGTGGCTGCAGCCATGATTCACTCTGGCAATCGAATGGAGTGGTGGAGTGATGGAATGTTGGAGTGTTGGAATACCGGGGCGCCGGGGCCGGCGCTCCATCACTCCAGTATTCCCTGATCTGAAGCAGTACATCACTCGTCATCATACGATACCCGGGAATTAAAACTAAAGACCATGAACAAGGGCATCAAGGACCTCTTCTTCAGTTTCGGGGCCAAGACCATTACCATCATCTCCGCCCTCGGTGTTCAGGTCTGCCTGGCCTGGTTTCTGGGGACAAGCGGTCGGGGCTCCTACGCCGTCTGCATCCTCTTCTCCGGACTCCTCGGTATTATCTTTTTCATGGGGTGCGAGCTGGCCGGCGTGTACTTCGTCTCCTCGAGACGATTCAGCCTCTCCGAGGGGGTTATCTATACCCTCATCTACGGCGTGGTCGGCTCGGTCCTGGCGGTCGCGGCCGGGCTGATTCTGATGCAGTTCCCCCTCACCATCTTTGAGAAGGCGGACCGGCCCGAGCTCTACCTGGCACTGGCCTCCATCCCGGGTTTCCTTTTTTTTACCGTCTTCAGCCAGCTCTTTACCGCGATCCGCCAGTTCGGCTGGTTCTCCGCCGTTACCCTTCTCCGGGGTCTCTGCCTCCTCGTCTTCACCCCCCTCTTCCTCTGGGTACTGGACGCCGGGACGCCGGGGGCGATCATGGCGATCATCGCCAGCGATCTGGTGGTCGTGGTTGTCTGTCTGCTTGTCTTCCGGCGGAAGTTCGGTCTCCTGAACGTCCACCCCCGGCTGAAAAACCTTCTGGCAATGCTTCACTACGGCGCCCGCTACTGCGTCGGGGTCATCAGTAACCAGTTCAACTTCCGGATCGGCACCCTGATCCTGGCCTTCTTCGCCACCAAGGAAGAGATCGGGATCTACGCCTTGGCCGTCGGCCTGACCATCCAGATACAAATCCTCCCCGACGCGGTCAAGACCGCCCTCATCCCCCGGTCAGCCAGTGACGAAGCAGGGAGGAAGGAATTGGTGGCCCAGTGCGCTCGCCTGACCGCCCTGATCTCTTTCCTCATGCTTCTGGGGTTTATCCTGCTGGCAAAACTCTTTCTCACCATCATCTTCCCGGAATCGTTCGCGTCGGCCGCTCCCCTGATCCGGATCCTGGCCTTCGGCTTCTTCATCCGCACGCTGGGGAAGTCGCTGGAGCCGTACCTGATCGGGAGCAACCGGCCGGGGCTGATTTCGATCAGCGTGGCCGGGGGGATGGCCGTCAACATCGCCTGCCTCTTCCTCCTCCTGCCCCGGCTCGGACTCCCCGGAGCCGCCTGGAGTGTTGTCTGTAATTACCTAGTCAGTTCTGCTATACTGATCTTCAGTTTCAGCCGCCTCTCGGAGATGGACTGGCGGTCGATCTGGCGGCTGCGGGCAAGCGATTTCGCCTTCCTGGACGGACTGAAAACCCGTTTTTTCCCGGGGAAGACCTGATATATCATACTATAAGTTCTATTCCGAATCGTTGTGTGGGTTATAAGAATAATCAACCACGAAGATCACGAAGGAGATGTATATAAAACCAACCTCATTACCTCGGCATAAGCCTATACATTCACCACCAATTTAAACATGGGGACTGGTGCTATAATACCGTGCATCAACCTCAACCTCGCAAAGGCATTAAACCGTGATTGATGTGCCTCATCACTTCTAATCTTCTTGGTTTTTCTTCGTGTTCTTCGTGTCCTGCTGGTGAATAATAGATGTGGGCTTCCATGCCAAATAGGAAGAGAACCAAACAAAGGTAGACTGAAGACAGAATGATCTCCGTGCTGATAGCGGGAGACCTCTGCCCCATCGGGAGGAACCTCCCTCTGTTCAAGGAAGGCGACGCCCAGGCGCTTTTCAACGATCTCCTCCCCGAATTCGAGCAGGCGGATCTCTCGATCGTCAACCTGGAGTGCCCTTTGATCGGGGAGGAAAGACCGATCAAGAAGGTGGGTCCGGTCCTCGGCGCTCCCCGGGAGTCCGTCAACGGCCTCGAGGCGGCGGGGATAGACGTCGTCAACCTCGCCAACAATCACATCCTCGACCACGGAGCGGAGGGCCTTGCCAGCACGCTGGAAGCGTGCCGGCAGAGCGGAATCGACTGTGTCGGGGCGGGCGCTGATATCCGGGAGGCGCGGAAGATCCTGGTCCGGGAAGCGAAGGGGATCCAGGTCGGCATCCTGGCGCTGGCCGAGCATGAGTTCGGCACCGCCGGCACGAACAGCCCCGGCTCCAATCCGCTCGATCTCATCGACTTCGTCCGCAATGTCGACACCCACCGCCAGGAGTTCGATTGTCTGATCGTGCTCCTCCACGGCGGGAACGAGCACTACCCCTACCCCCGCCCCCGGTTGATGAATATCTGCCGCTTCTTTGTCGAGCGCGGCGCCGACGCCGTCATCTGCCAGCAGTCGCACGTTGCCGGGTGCGGAGAGACCTACCGGGGAGGGCACATCGTGTACGGGCAGGGGAACTTCATCTTCGACCTTCCTTCACCCCACCCGGCCTGGAACCGGGGGGTGTTGCTCGTCCTCGAGATCGACGGGCCGGGCAGATCACGGATGAGAATGGTTCCCTACCGGCAGTCCGACGGCGGTCCGGGCGCCCGCCGGTTGGGAGCGGAGGAGGAAAAACGTTTCCGGGAGGAATTCACCGCCCGGTCAGAGGAGATCCGGGACCCGGCCGAAGTTGAAAAACGGTGGCGGGAGTTCTGCCGCGGACAGGAGCGAGCTCTCCTCCATCTGCTCCATGGGAGGAATTCCCTTCTCCGGCGACTGGCGGTAAGAGCAGGCCTTTCCGGCCTGCTCGATTCAAAAAAGCGCTGTCTGACCCGCCTCCATCTGTTCCGCTGCGAGTCCCTTCGGGAAGCCCTGATCGCCGTCCTGGAGGAGAGATCGAAAATGATTCCCGGGGAATAAACACATTAGTAGACAATTTATTTCGATCGAAATAAATTGTCTACTGTAAGCTACTCGAAGGGCAGCGGCTTCTCCGGCTCGAAGGTGAAGACGTGCCAAAGCTTCTTCCCCACCCCGTAATCCTGCCGGACAGAATCATTCACCAGTACCGGGGTAAGAGGGAGCGTGCTGTCCCAGATTACATAACGGATGTCATTTTCGCGAATCAAGCGAGGTAGATATCCAGGATCATTTTCGGCCTGGAGATGGTCTATAAAAACGATCTTCCTTCTTCCCAGTGCCTTTCCCTGGGACAGGTGCCCGAAGATGAGATGGCGCTGGTTCTTCTCCCCGATCGCCACCCCGACCGAGTCATCCCCCGCCATGATCATTTCCATGATGGTCCCGTTCAGGTCGTCCCAGTAGTAGCCGGACGGATACGGCGAGCGGGCGGCCCGAAGCACCCGGAGGGGGCAGATACCGCCAACCTCCTTCCCCCGGAACGTGTCGAGGAAAGAGACGTGAAGGCGGAGACTGGCGATCGCTTCCCTCCCCGCCAGGAGGCAAACCGCAGCGAACCAGGCATACCCGGCAAACCGCTTCCAGCTGTTCTTCCCCGCCGATGCGGCCATCCGTCCCGTCACCACGGCCAGGCACGGTAATCCGAGGCCGGCCAGCCAGATGGTGTAGCGGGCCATGTGGTTATGATGGCGGGGCATGGCGAAGAACATCACCAGGCAGAGAAAGAAAAGGTCGGGGAGGTAGGCGATCCCCCGGGTCTCCGGCCTTTTCCGGTGCACCACGCATATATAGAGAAGCCAGAGGACAGCCGGGATGCTCAACAGCCAGGCAAATCCCAGACCTCCCCATCGGGAGTCGTAGACCAGGACCTCGGGATCGTTGAACCGGAAGCAGCCGAGCCAGTTGGAGAGCACCCGTTCCGCCTGGGACCAGCCTTCGGTCCCCTCCCGGTATGGGGGCCGGAATTGGGTCGCGGCATTGACGCCGGGGAAGAGTTGCCGACCCGCAAACGTTACCTCTACCGGATAGAACGGGTTCCCGGTGCGTATCCAGTTCCGCCCCGCCCAGCCGCCGCCCAACCCAAGGCCGATCAGAATCACGATAACGATAAAGAGCAGGCCGCGGCGAAGGCCGGGGGGGATACCGGACCGGTTCCCGGTTTCTTTCCGGGCCTGATGCCGCGCCAGAAAAAACCGGACGAGAAGAACCGCTCCCCCGGCCGGGACCAGAAATAGACCGGGGCCCTTGGAGCCGGCCGCCAGACCAAGGGCGAGGCCGAGGCCGGCCGCTAATCTCCAGGGGATTTTTCCCCTGTCGATCCGTTTCACCGTCCCCAGGAGCAGCGCGAAGAATGCCAGGTAACAGGCCGCGGAACCGGTATCGACCATCGCGGTCAGGGACTGGGCGATATTGATGGGAAGATATAAAAACAAGCACCCGGCTGCCAGGGCGAAACCGGACCGGGCGCCCAGGGTCAGGGAGATACCGGTTATCGCCAGAGCGCCCAGGGGGAGGAAGAGCAGGTTGACACCGTTGAGGAGCCGGCTGCACCCGGTCGCCAGCAGGAAAACAAACTGCACTACCTCCACTCCTTTGGGATAACCGTTCCAGGCGAAGGCGCCGACCGGCCCCCAGTGGGGGGAGCCGCCGGTCTCTATCCAGTGAACGCCGCCTTTTTGGAGCCAAAAGTGAAGTGTAGGGGTATGGTAGTAATTGCCGTCGTAAGAGAAGTCGGGAAGCGCGTAGGCGAGAACCCAGAGCAGAAGATAGAGGGCCAGCGTGACATAGAAAAACCCGGTCGCGAAAGGACCCGGCGGATCGGGTTTTACGTTATTCCGGCCGCGGCGGACGCTTCTCCGGTACAGCCACCCGGCCAGTGCCGCGAAAATAATGAAGACAAAAGCTAACGGTCGAGAGACGGTGATCGAGAAAAGGCTCGCGGCCAGGAGAAGAGCCGTCAACAGGCCGTAGAAGAGGGAAAGACCGGCCAGCAGGTCAAGAGTCCCCCGCTCACTCCCCGCCAGCAGGCGGGGAGGAGAAAAATTGAATTCGGTGTATTCTATACCCCTCCGCTTCATCATATTTCTCTTCAGTCTCTTCCCTCCCATGGCTAATATAATCCGGCATGGTACAAAATGACCGAAATCACGAATCCAAAACAGCGACCGCGAAGCCTTACTATTGAGAACATTTGGAAACTGCCATTCTTGATTTATTGAGGTTTAAGGATTTCTCTCTTGAAAACCTTAAGGCCATGATATAGTTCATAACTCTCGCAAATCGGGATAATGAGCATTGAATCGAAGATGCCAATATCTAAGCTCTTCTTGCAAGATGAGATAGATTCCATAATTGAGATTTCGAAACGGTATCAAGTGCAAGTAGTAATGTCAAGCCGGCACGGGTGGACTGATAGGGTCCTCACCCTTCCTGGTCGGCATCGGAATGTCTGCGTTTTATCACGGGAAAGATGCGAAGACGGAATCTCACTGGACAGGATACATCACGAAAAATCGCGGGACTTTAAATCTTCATGCAATATCCCATCATTATCATTACCAGGGCATGCAGTTGATTCCTTATTGATTACAATTAGTCGGGAAATATCCGTAAACCAACGCGGGTTCATTTTCCAGATCAGTTAACACGATTATACTCCGCAAAGATGAAAACGCCATCCAGGGGCCTGAACGGTGACGAACGCTGCCCGGTCTGCGATTCTAAAATGGTGCGGCTTCTCTACATGGGCATTGACAAGGTGGCATCGAGATACGGCTCGGACACCCGGTTTAGAGTTCGCTTGAACAAATGCAAATCGTGCGGAATGCTCTTTCTCGGGAAAGCCGATTATGACCCGGAACGGATCCATAAAGCGTACTGGAAAATGCTCACGGAAAATTTATCCGATGATTATTCAGTCCCCACGCAACACCGGAAGTTATTACCGAAGCTGGTAAACGACTACCGGAAAACAAATCGGCTTTTCGAGATCGGCTGCGGAGACGCTACTCTTTTACGCACATTCCAGGCATCCGGGTGGGAGGTGGAAGGGATCGATATTTCGGAGCAGGCAAGCGCTCTCGCCTGGGATAAATATGGACTGAAGGTACTGTGCGGACAGCTTGATGAAAAAACAGCCCGGCAACTGGGAGACCATTCATTCGATGTCGTGGTTATGTGGGGCCTGATTGAACATCTCCCTGACCCGCGGAAGATGCTGCAGCTATCGCGGTTGCTATTGAGGAAGGGGGGCGCTCTTATTATCTACACCACGAATGCCAAAAGCATATTCTATCGCCTGGCCCGTATCTCTTATTATTTGTCACTGAAACAATTTTCTTTTCTCATGGAGCGGGTTATTATCGCGATGCATTATCTGTATTTTTCGAGAGAAACGATGCGCTATTTCCTTCAGAGCGGTGATCTCAAAGTAAGAGAGATCATTATGACGGACATCGATCTGGATTTCATCTTTAAGGCACACGGTCATCTCTGGTGGTCTAACCGGTTCTTTCTGGTCCTGACCCATATTGTTCAACAAATCGGGACTCTGGGCAACATGAGCAGTCATATGATAGCCCTGGCGGAGGCAAGTTCAACCTGATCGGCAACTGCCTATTCTACAATCATCGCTTCTTTATGACGGCACCAAATGCAATCTGTCCGATCTGCAGTTCCCAGATCGTCTCTCCCTATTACCGGAGGAACCGGGAATTCCCGGTAAAAAGCTTCACTCCTTCGGTCAGTGACTTCGGGATTTTTTACAACCTCCACCGTTGTGACGGCTGTCACACGGTTTTCGCCTCTGAGATGCCATCCGCACAGGAACTGGCAAACGTTTACCAATCCTCCCACCCTGATGGATATCTTCTGGAAAAAAAGAACCGGCAGCGGAATTTCCAGCGCCTGATCAAGACGTTAGCCAAATACGTAGACCATAATAAGCAGGTAAAGTTGCTGGATGTGGGGGCTTCCATCGGGCTGTTTCTGGAGACGGTCCATGTCATATTCCCCCACTGGGAACTCCTCGGAGTCGAGGCAAGCTCAACGGCCACTGAAATGGCCGCGCGGCGGTACGGGATCAAACTCATCCAGGGGATGTTCGAAACCATCGACCTCTTGCCGGATAATCAGGACATCATCACCATGCTGGATCTGATCGAACACGTCCGCTCGCCGCTCGAAGTAATCTGCCAGGCAAACCGGCTCCTAAAATCCGGGGGGATTCTAGTGATCAGCACCCCCAACATCGAAAGTTGGACGTCACGTCTCTTCCGGAGCCACTGGTGGGGCTTCCGGTGCATGCACACGCTTTATTTTTCGCCCTTGAGCATGAAACAGATGCTTGCCAAAGGGGGATTCCGGGTAATTACGATGCGAGGCCTGATCCGTTTATTCACTCTCCGGTACTGTCTCCGCCACCTGGGATGGCCCATCCAGGGGCCGTCCATCAGCATCCCTTTTCCTCTTTCCCTGGGAGACATGCTGGTGATCGCCCGCAAGGAGAGCTCGGTCTTCCCTCAAACAGTCTGATCCATGAATACGATCCGTTTTCAACGATTCACCGCCAGGATAGATAATTATTTCTACCAGGTAGTGTTTGCTATCTCCTTCCTCTATGTCCTGACCCTAATCTCAAATTATGATATCAACTGGACCCATCCGGAAGTGGCAAAAATCCAGATCCCCGGGGTGGTAAAAAATGGGACAGCAATTGTCCCGGGGGATTTATTGAGGGGGTTTGACGTTTTAAGTTTCGAATACGGTGGACGGTCCCGCTTCGTTTCCTATTTCTTCCAGACGTTCAACATCAAGATCCGTCTCCTGCTGCTCCGGTTCATCCCCCCACACCCCAGTTTTTCACTCACCTGGATATTAACCCTGATTCTCTGCCCGATCCTCTTCTTCAAACTCATCCATGACCTGAGCGGCGACCGCACTACCGCGTGGGCCGGCGCATCCCTGTTCCTGCTTTCCACGGGAACGTTATCCGGAATAACCATGTTTTTTCACCCGGCGAAACCACTGGCCCTTTTTTTCACTCTTTTATGCTGCTACCTGGGTTCCAGACTCAGCCAGTATGCGCAACGCGAGGAGTATTTCTCGAAAAGATATATCCTGCTTCTGATCATCCTGCTCGGCACTATGTTCGCAGCCTGTTTTACAGACGAGGCGGCCTGGTACATCTTCATCTGCGTACCGATCCTGGCTCCCGGGATGTTCCGGAACAAGCGGTGGGGACTGTTGACAATCGGGCTCTGCTTTTCGATGTTTATCATATTTTTTCTCTTCGTTACCTACCTGGTACCGATCATTACGAAACAGCTTTTCGGACAGAATTCTTTCAACTTCTGGCGGATGGCTTTGATCAAGGGAGACAGGTCGGTGTGGGATAATTACAGGTTAACAAACACATTTATCAACGCCTGGTATATTATTATAAGCCAGCTGGTGCCGCCCGGGAAATTTTTCAGCCACAACATACCCATCAGAACTCTCTATTTATTCGTGCTCTCGACATACCTGGTTTGCGCCTTCATTGGATTATCCTCCGATAGAAAGAAAACAGTGCTGCGAGGGTTGGTCGCCCTGGTGCTCTTTTTCATCTTTCAATCGCTGATCCTGGCGAAAAGGGGGAAAGGGCTCATTGATAGTTCTTTTTACTACGGGAACTTGACCTCCATCTTCTTAATCCTGCCGCTGGCAATACTGCTTTCGGCGGGAAAAGAGCCTTTAAAAACTCTCAATAAAATTGTCCTCATAACCCTCCTCTTAATCTATTCTTATAACTTCACGGGTATCAATTATCGCTGGATGCGGAATCATGAAGGACAACGGGGCTATGGTTATCGAAAATACTTTCCCGAAGAAGCGAAAAAGATGGGAAGGAATAAATTAACTTATCCCCTGGTAAAAATGGCCTGGGAGAAACGCCATGACCGGGAAGCTCTGGAGGAGATGAAGCCCCTCTTCCCTCTGAAAGCCCACTGGCTCTTCCTCGAACTGAACTGTGTCTATAATCCCGGAGATGATTAATCAAGGGAGATGCGGAGGGCGAAGGGAGAACACCAGCCAGGATTCAGTAGCCGGGCCATTACCCTGCCTGCCTGATCGAACGGATCACCGGTTCCCGGAAGAGATAAAAAAATTCTCTTCGCCAGCAGGTGGGGCATGGGCTCTAAAAAGCAACCGATTGTTTTTACGAATACATGTCTTATTCGCAAAATGTGTCACAACGAAATAACAATACTTACAATCACGAAGAACACCCCCGTAGGGCAACCGTACGGGGGTGATCTTCGTGGTGAATAATTTCGTTATTTCTAATAAAGTTTTTAAAAAATTTTTAGAGTAAGGTCTAATTATCCGAACTAAGACTTCCCGCGCGGTCCCAGTATCGAGATGGGATATTCCTTTGCGGAAGAACGGACGGATCCATCTGATTTTTAAGCCGGTAATTAAGCGTCTCCCCGTCCGCCACCCAGGCGGCATCCCCGATAAAGGGCGTGAAGCTGAATATCTCTTCCCGGGAGAAAATCCACTGGTAGGTTCCCCGGAAGAACCGGCCCATATCTTCGTTCCAGCAGAGAGACGGAAGATAGGACGGGATCCCGTCCGGCATCGCCAGCGGTTGCTGCGGGGAAATCTCTCCCCGCTTGATCCCCCCCTGGATCCGCCCCAGGAGCGTCTTCAGGGGGGTCATCTCAGTATCAATCAGGTTCACTGCCCCCCGGACCGCGATGACATTGAAGACAACGGCCAGGATCAGCAATAAACTGATCCCCCTTCTCACCGGACCGGACCGGACCAGTCGATCGACGGCCAACGCGCCCATCAGGACCAGGAAGGCGTTGGCGATATACTGGTAACGGAACTGGAGGAAGAGATCAGTGAAGTTTTCGGTGGTGGAACGGCCGAGCGCGAGGACGAAGAAACCGGCCGCGTACAGGAAGAAAAGCAATCCCAGGCCGGCGGGGATCTTCCGGCGCGGTCTCCGGAAGGAAGCAATCAGGACGAATAGGACAAGCGAGACCGACCCGGTCGCGGTGACGACCGTCCGCAGGAGGCCCGGGCTCCAGGCGGCGGCCGGGCCGCCCATCTCGATGTTATGGGTCACCCGCAGAGGCAAGGCCAAGAAAGGAAGCAGGTTGATCAAAATCCCGTTATAGAGGAGGTTGAAGAAGACCGAGCAGAGGCTGAGGAAGACGTCCCCGGCGCCGGGAGCGGAGAGGGAGCCTGATGTGTGGGGAGCGGTCCGGGTGACGAGAAAGACCAGCAGATACATCCAGTAAACCGCTGCGGTCATCAGCACCGCCGGGCGGCGGCGACCGGCAATCCGTCTCATTGAAATCAGGAGGAGACCGAGCGGCCAGAGAAGAAAGAGTTCCAGACAGAGGAGAGAGAAGAGAAACAGGAAGCCGATGGGAACGAGGAGCAGCTTGTTTCCGCCGTCACTGTACCGGAGATAAATGATGATCCCGAAAAGAAAGGCAGAGAAACTGAGCGGCATCGTGACATGAAAGGTCCAGGTGACAATATCGGCATGAGTGAAGAGAACGGCGAAGAGGGAGAGAAAGAGAGCCAGGGTACCCGTTCCGATGCCAAGCCGCTTTCCCAGCAGATAAAGAAGAACAATGCTCAGGAAATAACCGGCGAAGTTCACCAGGTGATAGGGGAGAAAATCCGCTCCGAAAAGGCGGTGTTCCAGGTAGAGGACCGGGTGGGCGACGGGGCGGAAGGTGCCGTCCCGCCAGGGATCGTGGTTAACGACAAATGAGAAACCAGGGGGACCGGGAGAGGCGTCAACCAGGTGGAAGGCAAAGAGCGCCGACCACCAGTCGCTCCGGGGAGGGTTCGTAAAGGAGGGGGCGAAGATGATGATGAGAACGGCCAGAAGAAGCGCGAAGTACCCCGCGATCTTCTCTCGGGCCATATATTCATCAGCTCTCATATCCTGCTCCCATCCTTTTTCATAAACATATGCTCCTCGCTTAAGTGAGAAATTAGCGTTTCGCGCTGTCTTCCGTGGGAGGGGTTTTCAACCCCGATTCTGCCCACCCCAGGAATCGGGCTTAAAAAGCCCTCCCACAGAAACTCATTGTCCCGATTCCTTATTCAAAATGTTCATTACCGTGCTCCCGATATATAAAGAGGAAATCCCCCAGCAGTGAGATATTCATTAAAACAGGTTTTTCCCAGCACTCCATCATTCCAATACCCCAGTTCCGCCGTCGTAGTCATGGGCTACTATGGCGAAGGCGGCTAGTCCATATTACATCAGCCCATAATTATGCATACCCCTGATTCTACTGATCCACCCCCTCATCGTTTTACATACACACCCTCATTCAGGTCCATTGTCCAGTAAGCATCTCCCTGGCGCCGGCTGAAACAGGCCAGTTCCGCCGGCGAGAAGAGCCACTGGTAGGTGCCCCAGATCCTACTCCCCATCCCCCGGTTCCAGCAAAGACGGGGGAACGAGGTGGCAAATCCGTCAGGGAGATAGAGACGACGTTCGGGGGTGATCTCGCCGCGGTCCATCCCGGTCCGGATGTTCTGTAAAAGCTCCTTCAGCGGGGCGAGACATTTGGTGACATTCTCGACGTGGCGGTGGGTATAGTAGCCGTTGACGAAAAAAACGGCCAGCAGGATGGCGAACAGGACCGCCCTCCCCTTCCGGGCGGGCCGGAGGAGAGCGGAGACGACAATCGCCGCCAGGAGTACGAGGAGGGCGTTGGGGATGAGCTGGTAGCGGAACTGGCGGAGGATGTGGCTGAAGTCACTGGTGATCGAACGGGCGGCCACCAGCAGTGAGAAGTTGCTGAGATAGAGAAAACCGAGAAAGGCGGCGGCCGCCAGGGCCCTCCATTCTTTCCTCCGGACGAGGAGGAAGACCAGCAGTCCGGCCAGGAGCAGGACAACGGCAGCGGCAGCGTACGCCAGCGGAACCAGCCAGGGCGGCTTTCCGAGGGGGATCACTCCCAACATTTCACTGTATCCCCGGTAGCGGCCGGGATAAGCGAGAGCGGGAATGGCATTGACCCCGATACCCGTATAGAGAAGGTTGAAGAGGGAGAAGACCGCCCCGGTCAGGAAGGATATCATTGAGGGTGATGACAGCTCGCCGGGGAGGTGAGAGGCGGACCGCGTGAGCAGGAAAACCGTTCCGTAAAGAAGATACAGGACTCCGAGCAGGAAAACGGTGGAACGGATGGGCCGCCGGGGCCGGCCAGCCGGCCGGCGGGTAAAGAGCAGGATCAGGACCGCCAGGGGCCAGCAGCAGAACGTCTCGTAGCAGAGCAGGGAAAGAAAAAAAAGCAGGCCAGCGGGGAAGAGAAGGAGCGTCTTCCCTCCCTCCAGGTAACGGATGTAGAGCAGGAAGGCCCCGATGAAACCGGCGAAGCCGGCCACGAGGAAAATGTGAAAGGTCAACGACAGGACGTCGCAGTGGGAGTAGAGCACGGCCCAGACGGCCAGGAATCCCCCCAGTTCCAGCCCCCGGGCGCCCAGCCGCCGTCCCAGGCGGAAGAGGAGGATCAGGAGGAGACAGTAACAGGCAAAATCGGCGAGATGATTGAAGATGAACCGGCCCCCGAAGGCCAGGTGCTCGAGATAGAGGAGGGTGTAGGAGAGAGGCCGGAACGTGCCGTGCTGCCAGGGGTCGTGGTTGACGACGTAGGGCCAGACCGGGAGGTCCGGGTCGGCCCGGACCTGGTGAAAGGTGAAGAACGCCTCCCAGTAGTCCACGTGAGGCGGGTTGGAGAACGTGGGCAGGATGAGGATCCCGAGGAAGAGAAAAAGGAGAGCGAAGCCGGTTACTGACGCGAGGCGCTTTCTCATGGCGACCACCCTCCTCCCCCCCTGTCCGGAGGAGCGGCATCAGGAGAGACTGCCAGCAGATAATACCAGTAAGGCATCCGGTCCCAAAGATGGGCGAGTCGCCCCAGCGCCGGGGGAACCGGGATATCCGGGTTCCAGACCACGTACCTGATCCCGCGCTCGCGGATAAACCGGGAGAGTTTCCCGGGATCGGCCGCCGTCGCCCGGCTCAGAAAATAGATCGGCCGGACGCCGAAGGCGGCCCCCTGGGTGAGGTGGCCCACAATCTGCTTCTGCTCCGGGAAGCTGTCCAGTTCCCCCAGGGCGACCGGCTCCCGGTTGTCAAAAACCACCCGGAAGAGGCTTCCCTTCAGCTCCGGGAGATAGTACCCCGGGGGATAGGGCTCACGGGCCGCCCGGAGGAGATGAGACGCGTGAAAAGAACCCTCCCTGGCCCCCTGGCGGGCGAGGGATATCCTCTTCACGTTGTATGAGAAACTGTACAGCCCCTCGGCCAGGAAGACGATGAGCACAGCCAGAACCCATAATCGTCCCAGCCGCCGACGCGCGGTCGAGGGTGCCCGCCAGACCTTTTCCGCGGCCAGGGCAAAAGCGGGGAGGCCGATCCCGTAAAGCCAGATGACATACCGCGCCTTGTGATTGTGCCGGGGGGGCATGGCGAAAAAAATAATCACCCCCATGACCAGGATGCCGACCCAGGCGGCGCCGGTCCCCGGTGAGAGTCCGGCCGGCCGACGGCGGATGATTACCGCCAGGAGCCAGACCAGGGCAGGGACGCAGCCGAAGAGCCAGAGGAGGCCGAGTCCGCCCGAGTTATGCGAGACCTCCGTCATCGCCAGGTGCCACTCTCCCGGGCAATCCAACCAGCTGTAGAACAACCGGAAAAGCTGGGGCCAGTGCTTGGTGAGGGGGGTGTCGGGCGGAGGGAACTGGGAGGGGATCGCCACCCCCGGGAAGACCTCTTTGTCCGCCAGCCGCAGGCCGATCGGGTAGAGGGGGCTGCCGGTGTGGATATAGTTCCGCAGGTACCAGTACCCTCCCACCAGGAGCGCGATCAACACCATCAGGACGATAAAGACCACTCCCCGTCGGGCACCCGCCCGGAAGGATCGCACTGCCCGGTACCAGTACACCACGAGAAGAACCGGCAGCAGCGGAAGAAGAACGACCGCGGTCCCCTTGGCGCTGAGGGAAAGACCGATAGCGCAGCCCAGGGCCGGCAAGAATTTCAGCGGATCGTGCCCGGTTTCGAGGGAGCGGATGGTGAAGGCCGCGGCCGCGAAGAGGGCGATGTAGAAAGAGGCCACCGAGGCGTCGATGTAGAGGTTGAACGCGTGCCCGATGACGGTGGGGATGAAGAGAAAGAGGATGCCGCCCAGGATGGCGGAGAGCCGGCCGGCGCCGAGAAAGCGGGTCAGGGCACTGATCCCCAGGCACCCGAGGGGAACAATCGTGAGATTGAGGCCGTTGAGAAGGCGGCTGACCGGGACCGCCCGGAGGAAGAGAAAACCGATGCACTCAACCCCTTTCATGTACCCGTTCCATGAGTACCTGATGAGATCGTTCCAGAACGGCTCCGAGTCGGCGGTGATCCAGTGGATCCGGCCTTTCAGCGCCCAGAAATGGAGTGTGGGATTATGATACCAGAGCCCGTCGTTCTCGGCGTCCGGGAGGATATAGGCGACCGCCCAGAGAAGAAGATAAAAAAAAAGCCCCGCCCCCAGCAACCAGCCCTCCCCGGTGGTTAACCTGACTCCGGATTGGCGACCGCCCGGCGGCTGCAGCCGCCGGCGGTAAAAAATACCGGCCACGGCCGAGGCGGCGATAATGGTCCAGGCGATTGGTACGGACACGGGTATCCCCACCTGGCTGAAAGCGAGGGTGAGAATCGCGGCGCTCCCATAGGCAAGCAGGGCCCCCGAGAGGATGGAGAATACCTCTCCCCCGGCTTCCGGCGTGAGCCGAAAGCCGGGAGCGGGCCAAGCGTGTACTTGCCGATCGGTTGCCATCGGACCTATGGCCGCGACGGGGCGGACGCCAACACCCCGACTTCGAACAGGGGCCCGGCCTTTTTCCCCTCCCGGTCATAAAAGAGAGCGGAAAAGGTATAGGGGACCGGCGCCACGAATAAATCCCGGGTAACCATAACGAACTCCCCCGCTGCCCAGTTCGAGGTCTCGGGATAAATGGGGAAAAACCACTCCTCGCTCCTTTTCCCGGCTTTTCTCCTGGCCTCGGACAGGTGGCCGATATCCTCCGGGGAAACCTTCCCGTAGAGGTTCATCCAATAATCGCGCTCAAGCGGCCGGTCGGTTCGGAAAAGAAGCCGGAGACGGCCGGTCTTCGGTCCGGTCCGCTCCAGTTTCGCTCCGAAGTATTCGATCCCGTCTTCGACGACGGCTTCCGGCAAAAGCGCGCCGACAACCTCCCGGTACCGGTACTGGACTAAGTCCGCCGTGGAGCCGGAACGGGCGTGGCAAAACGAGAGCCATTCAGCCAGCCGGAAGGGATCGTCTTCAGCCCGGATCTCATCCGCCCTGACCGGTATCTCTTCGATCTTCCGCAGTGTCCCCAGCAGGATCTGGTTTCCGTGTCGGCCCTGGGAACTGTCCATATTTATCCGTAGCTCGTAGGGGAGATCGGGGGCGGTGATATCCTCCCGGACGACGATAAATCCCCCCTCTTTCCAGAATGTCGTCGGCGGAAGGGGGTTGAAGTGCCACCACCGGTATCCTTTCTCCCGGTACGGTTCGGAGAGCAGGGATGGATCGGCAAGACGCCCTTCGATGGTAATACCGTAATCATCTTCCAGTTTTTCCATAACGCGGAAAAGGAGATAGATGCGGTACCGCTCCTTTCCTATCTTCTCGAAGTCAAACGCCCACAGATCCAGCTCGTTGGATAACTTGCCGATCCTGCTCCCCTTTCCCTCGATCTTCCCGGCCAGAAGTTCCCACTTCCGGTTGAGCGCCTCTTCCACCACCGCTGATTTTTTCAGGGCGACGGCATAGTTGGCCCGGGTTTCGTTGAGTGTAATCAAATCATCGGCCGCCTCGATCTCCCGCAGATACGCCTGTTCATCGTAAATCATGGGAGGGAAGGAATATTCATCCCGCTCCGGCGAACACCCCCCGGCCGATAGAAGAAGCATGATCGTGCCGGATATATAAGCAAATTTCCTGAAAATTTTTACCTCTGTCACAGCCTTCTCCTTGATGGATTTTCTATTTTCTCACTGTAATGATAATAGTCTTTGTTCAAAACATAAATTAGCGACCGAAGGGAGCTAACTTATATCCGGATTCTCAGTCAGAAGCGCCTCCGCCAGCTTTTCCATCGTCTGAAAAAGCTGCGTCCGGCAGAGCCAAGCGAGCTTCCCGGAGGTAGTCTTTAGGTTGCAGTAACTCTTAAAACGGCGGAACCTGCTCAGCGGGAGACGGGGCTGATCCACGTCGATGTCCCGCGGGTGGACGTATACGATCAGCGGACGCCCCTGTTGATACAGGCGCTCCACCCCCCAGCGGAGAAGCCATCCCGGCGCCAGGCGGAGATAACCGCCGCCGAAAAGATGTATCCGCTTACCGATGACTGTTATGATGGATTGAGGGAACTCAACGAGCGGACCGAAGGTTGTCTCGATCAGATGTGGAGCGAGTTCCGCCCCGCCGATCCCCCCATGACTGCGATGGCAGGGAAAGATACTCGAATCATAGACGAAGCCCGCTTCCCGGATCTCCTCGAACGCCCACTGGGTCTCTTTCTTGATGCCGAACCCGGCCGCCCGGAACCCTGTGATCTCCTGTCCCGTGATGTCCTCCAGCACCGCCTTGCTCTTGCGGATGTCGCGGCGGAACGCCTCTCTCCCCGCCGAATACGCCAGGAGATGGGCATAGCCGTGACAGGCGATCTCGTGGCCGGCGTCCCGGCAGCGCCGGACTAGCCCCGGATGCTGCTCCGCCGCCCAGCCCAGCCAGAAGATGGTGGCGGGGGTCCGGTGCCTGCCCAGAATCCCCAGCAGCTGCTCGAGATTATCCTCTAACCGGATCTCCAGCTGCGACCACTCGGAGAACACAGGGGTGGCGGGGGTGTCCAGGATGTGGAACCAGTCCTCGGCGTCAATGGTAAAAACGGCGCTTCTTTTCACCGGTTAAAAGAACCTCCGGCCGGCCTTTCTGAAAATTTTCCGGTCCTTCGCGGTCGGGAAAGAGAAGTAGGTGGAATCCTCCTCCCGGTTCGGCCTCCGTTCCGCTTTCCCCTCCTTGATGAGACGGATGGCGTCCACCAGAACCTCTGCTCCGGCGGCTTTTGTCTTCCGGACGAGTGAATCCCAGGTGTCTTCCGGGGAGATCTCGACCTCCCGCTGCAAGATAATGTCCCCGTCGTCCAGTTTGGCCGCCAGGTCATGAACGGTGACGGCGGTCCTGCTCTCGCCGTTCCGGAGAACCCAGAAAGCCGGCATCAGGCCCCGGTAGCGGGGGAGCGGAGCCCCGTGCACGTTGATGCAGCCCCGGGGGAGCCGTTCCCGGATGGCTTTCCCGATGATCTGCGGGCAGCTGATGGAGATCAGGAGCTCGGGCCGGTACCGGGTCAAAAGATTCTGGAATTCCCGGCTCTTTACCCGGTCGATTTCGTAATAGGGCATCCGGAAGACCCGGGCTACCTGCCGGATGGAATGAAAGGAACCACCGATCCCGGGCCGGGTCAGCCGGGACAAAACCGCGGCTTTGATCACCCTCCCCCCCATGATGGCCGTCCCCCGCCATCCGAAGAGGCGGAGGTGCCTGACCAGCCCTTTAACGGCCCCCCCGTGGGTGCTCATGGCCGGCGCGGAGACGATACAAACGATCTCTCCCGGGAATTCGCGGCAGATCCGGGCAAATGACTTTGGCAGGTAGAGCCCTTCATTCTGGGTCAGGATAATAATTTTCATGTAAATTAGCTCGCTGCGCTCGCTAATTTATGCTGGATCGTTCTTCACTCCGTTCAGGACTATCAGTAGATGTAGTAAATGTAGTATCGCCTTGCCGGAGGCCCGGCTTGCTGAATTGCAAGCGAAGCGATCCTACAATTACGGCAAAGAATGCCGAAGGTATTCTGATCCTACAAGTCCTGTCGTAGATCCTGAGCGTGCCGAAGGAAGCGAAGCGAAAAGACGATACTACACTACCGGATTTCTTTTTAAAAATTCCGAAGCAATAAATTACCTCACTCCCTTACTCTATATCTTTTTATCCTTCGTGTCCTTCGTGACCTTCGTGGTTTATTGATCTCTATTCCTCAAGGAATGGTTTTATTCCCGACTTCTTCGATCAGACGGAGATACTTTCCGGCCAGCTCGTCCGGGTCATGATGACGGGCGACATAGTCACGGCCGGAGTGGCCGAAGTGTACCGCTTCTTCCGGATGATCGGCAAGGTATATCAGGCTCCGGGCCAGTTCATGATGGTTTTCCGGCTCGATGCAGATGCCGGCGCCGGCCCGTTCGGTCAACGCGGCTGCCTGGCCGGCTACTCCCATGATGACCGGTTTCCCCATCGCCGCCGCCTCGAAAAATTTCGAGGGCAACACCGTTGTGAAGAGTTCGCTGTTTTTCAGATGCGCGAGACAGGCGTCCGAGGCGGCGAAAAAGCCGGGGATCTCCTCTTTCGGCCGCCGCCCCGCGAAGATGACGTTGTCCAGACCCTCCTGCCGGCAGATCTCTTCCAGCTTCTCCCGGATCGCCCCGTCCCCGACCAGCATGATGACGATGTCTTCCCTCCCCATCTCCTTGAGGAGACGGGCCGCCCGGGGCACCACCTCCAGGCCGGAACAGAGACCCAGCGTCCCGATGTAGGAGCAGACATATTTCCCTTCCACTCTGTACTGCTGCCGGATCGTCCGATCGGGGGGCCGCGGGGAAAAAAATGCCAGGTCGGCCCCGGTGTGGATGACATTAACCTTACCCGGGGGGACCCCCAGCCGGATCAGGTTCTCCCGGTACCCCTCGCCGACGGCCACGATCCGGTCCGCCCCGGCATACATCCGCCGGGCCAGCCAATCGAGAAACCGGAGAATTCGCTGATTCCTCATCGCCCCGATCGCGACGATGGTCTCCGGCCAGAGATCGCGGATTTCGAGGATGAAAGGCGCCCGCCGCAGCCGGGCGGCGATCAGGCCGGCCCAGCCGCAGAAAAACTGGGGGGAGGTAGCGATAATGACCCGCGGCTTTTTCAGAGGCAGGCTGAAGCAGATGGCCGAGATCATGTACGATAGAAAGTTGAGGATCCTCTTCCCGGTCCCCCGGTTCGGCGCCAGGTAGGTCCAGACCCGGATCACCTCGATCCCGTCCACGATCTCCCGGCTCCGCGGCCGGTTGCGGTACCCGGGATAGACCTTCCCGTCGGGGACATTGGGAGCGCAGGTGATCACGGTGACCCGGTGCCCAGACCGGACCCAGCGGCGGCAGTTTTCATACGTCCGGGAGGCGGGAGCGTTTCCTTCGGGGGGAAAATAATGGCTGAAGAAGAGTATCTGCATGGTCAGGATAGCTCGATAAGCCGGCCGGTGGATGCCGCCTCGACCGCGGCCAGGGTGGCACGGGTCACGTTGACCAGATCGGCAAAAGGTATCAGAGGCAGCCCCCCTTCCCTGATCCGATTGATGAACAGTTTGATTTCGGCCTGATGCCCCTTGTCCTGACGCCGGGTCTTGAAAAGGCGAAATCCCTTGAAACCATAACCGCGGGTCACCCGGAAATTCTCCATCCGGATTACCCGTCCGCCTGAAAAAACTTCAAGCGTCTCCTTGGGATACCTTTTCGGACCGTTGGCGAAGTAGTTGATGGTTCCGATCGAGCCGTCTTCAAGCCCGATGATAACGGCCATCTTGTCCTCCCGGACCGCCGGGCCGGGGCCCACCATCAAGGCGGCAACAGTTCTGACGGGGCTCTGAGCGAGGCAGGAGAAAAGATCGATAAAGTGGCAACCCTCCCCGATTATCCTCCCCCCCCCACGTTCGGGATCCTGGGTCCAGTGATCGGGCGGGATCTCACCGGCGTTCACGGTCATGTTCATGCAAAGAGGGCCGGTTCTCCCCCGGAGGAGTTCGATGATTTTCTTGGTGTGCGGACTGAAACGACGGTTGAAGCCAACCATTAGGGATTGGGGATTAGGGAGTAGGGATTGGTATATGGAGATACTCTCGTCCAATTCCGATTCGTTGATGGCGAGGGGTTTTTCAACGAAGGTGTGCTTTCCCGCCTGGAGGGACTCGCAGACGAAGCGGGCGTGGAGATGATGTCCGACGGCGATAAATACGGTGTTGACCTCCGGATCGTCGAGAATTACCCGGTAATCGGTTGCCGCCTGCTCACCGCCATATTTCCGGGCCGCCTCGCGGGCAGCCGCACCATCCAGATCGGCTATATACTTTATCCGGGCGTCTGTCTTTGCCAGTGCCGGAAGGAGGATCGCTCTGGAAAAATTCCCGGCGCCGATCAGACCCACCGTTACCGGGCCGGCGGGACCTGATGGAACCGTTTTCACCGTTATAATCCCGGATCGCTCAACCTGAACCGGATACTGGAGTATGATTCCCAGGGAAGCGGTGCTATCCCCGACCTTCTGATAGGCCTTACCGGCGTCACTGATCGAAAAACGATCCGTAATAAGATCTTTGACCCGAAGCCGGTTTTCCTTGATCGCCGCCAGGACAGCTTCAAAATTCCGCTGCTCGGTCCAGCGGACAAAACCATAGGGGTAATCCCGTCCTTCCTGTTCGTAGTTCTCGTCATAACGCCCCGGGCCGTAGGAACAGGAGACCTGGAAAGTGAGTTCTTTCTCGTAAAAATCGCTCCGGCGCAGGTTAAGTCCAACCACTCCCACCAGCACAATCCGGCCCCGCTTCCGGCAGGCCCGGGCCGACTGGTGGACGATCTCGTCGGTCTTGGCCGAAGCGGTGATCAAAACCCCGTCTACGCCCCTTCCCCCGGTCTCGGATAGCGCCGCCGCTATCGGATCACCTCCGGTCGACAGATCAACGGTCCGGGCGCTGAATCCTTCGGCCAGGTTTAAACGTCCCGAATCCAGATCCACCGCCAGAACTTCGCAGCCGCTGGACCGGAGAAGCTGAACCGTTATCAAACCGATCAACCCCATCCCGAAGATCATGAATTTCTCGCCCAGCTCAGGTTTAACCAATCGAATCCCCTGGAGAGCGATACTGCCCAGCACGGCGAAAGCCGCTTCTTCATCGGTGACCCCCTCGGGAATCCGGGCGCAGAGGTTGCGGGGCACCGAAACAATCTCGGCGTGGGGGCCGTTGCTTGCCACCCGGTCGCCGGGCTGAAGATCACGGACCCGCGCGCCGACCTCCAGGACCACCCCGCTGTTGCAGTAGCCCAGCGGCAGCGGCTGGTCGAGCTTGCGGAAGACCGCCTCCAGAGTCGGGATCAGGCCGTCGGTTTTTATCTTGTCCAGAACCTGCCTTACCTTTTCCGGCTGCTGCCGCGCCTTCCGGACCAGGTTGGCCCGGCTGAACTCGACCAGCATCCGCTCGGTTCCCGGGGAAATCAGGGAAGCCCTGGTCGAAATCAATACCTCCCCCGGACCGGGACGGGGAGCCGGGACCTCCGCCACCTCGATCTGGCCTGTGCGAAGGAGTTGGAGAATCTGTTTCATTACAAATCGTCTTTCCCCAAATTGATTAACTCTTTGCGCCGAAAAACGCCGATAATATTGATCCGAAAATCTTCAAGAAAAGCAAAGAATGAAACCATCCGCTCATAAGCGATCCCGGCCAAAAAGCTGGGGGTCGAGAACATCAGATAATTCGGGTTGCACTCAAGCAGATAGAGTTTCTCCTCTAAAAAACCGGCCTGGGAAAACAGGCTGCGGATTGTTCTGCGGGTGTTCATCCGATAAACCGTCGGGAAGGTGTCTTCCCCTAATCGGCCTCGTAGACGATTATAGAACGCATGAAAGCGATGTGGGGTCAGGCGTGAAAATAGAGACATATAATGCCATTTATTGGGTGTCAAAAAAACAAACTGCCCGTCAGGACGCAGCACGCGACGAAGTTCGGTCAGAAAGATCTTGGGGTGCTGAATGTGTTCGAGTACGTACCGCGAGAAGACTAAATCAAAGTACCCGTCGGGGAAAGGCAGCTGGCTCAAATCGGTCACCACGCCAAAATCGAGGCAGGGGTTGTCGACCACTTTAGGGTCGAGATCTGCTCCGACCATCTTGGCTACACAACCTTTCAGGTTGTATGAAAACTTTTCTCCCCTTCCTGCCCCAGCGTCTAAGATGCGGGTCTGCGTCGTACTACGCTTTTTAATCTCAGCAAGAAATGGGGCATCATTATTGAACCGTTCGGGGGAATAAAACCGTCCCCTTAGTTCCTTAGCGCTCCAGAAACGTTTCATAAAGAATACCTGAAATAGGGTATTTTGACAAATGCCCATTTCCCAAATTTTTGCGTCATTGCGAGAAACGGAGCGACGAAGCAATCTTAACCAATTGGGATATAGCTTATTCCGATCACCTTTCAGATCGCTTCTCCGCCTGAGGCGGATCGCGATGACATTTTAGGGAGTTGTCGGACAGTCTCCTAAGGATATCAGCAGCGTGAAGACATGTCAACACGGTCACGGTCATATTGAATCGCGCAGGTGGAATTGCCGATTTTATGATCGTAGCTGCCGTTGAAGTTCCTCCTCCAGGTCGAGCATCAGGGTATTGGTGGTTTCGATGGACTCTAGGGAGTCTCCCTTTTCCCCGGCGATTATTTTCCGGGAGATCTCCCGGTACATCCGGCGGTAAACTTCAATCTTGTTGATGCCTGTCTTCCGGATGATCCGGAAACGGTCCTCGGCTCGGTAGGAAGAACTGTTGACGATCGTCACCGTGCGGTCTTCCCTCCGCATCGCCATGTATTCCTGGACCCCGATCCTCTGGCTCCCCAGGTGGGTGAGATGGAGGACCAGGCAGGCCCCGTTGTCAAGCTCGACCGTCGCCACCGTGTCCCCGTTCGAGATCCGGCTTACCGCCTGGCGGACCGGCCGGGCGAAATCGTTCATAAACAGGAAGTGGTCAAGCCAGTGGCACCCGTTGCTGACCAGGTGGCTCCCGGAGTTTGGCCAACAGTACCAGTGGTGCGGAGGCAGGGGGATTTCATAGACGTCGGCGGTGATATGGATAGGGTCGCCGGGGCCCTGCCGCAGGTCGAGGCGGGCCAAGGCGAAGAGGGGGTTATAGCGCATCTGGAAGCAGCTGTAGAGCCGACCGCCGGTCCGGGTCAGGGACGCGGTGAGCCCGGCCAGCTGCTCCCGAGTGGTGACGACCGGTTTTTCCACCACGGCCGCCGCCCCCCGGTCCAGGGCCCGGACCGCCAATCCGGCGTGGGTATGGTGGTAACCGGCGATCAGGTGAACGTCGTACTCCACCTCGTCTTCCCCGGCCGGGTCGGTGGAAACGGCAAAATCATTCCGGAAATTCCGGGTGATCTGGGTGGGGTCCACTTCGTGGACGGAGGCGATCCGGATCGCCGGGTGCAGCCCGGGGATAATCTGGGTCTTGGCGTAGTTGCCCAGGCCGTAAAGAACGGCGGTGAAACGGGGGCGGGTGGCGTCCCGGGGGAACATGGGCGACGACGTCTCCACCCCGGAAGGAACGGGAAGGGGGAGAAGCCGGAAGGCGCCGACCGGCCGCGACCAATAGTCCGCCGCCGCCGCTAGGATGTCGTTTTGGAGGCCAAACGGGATCGGGCGCCCCGATTCCGGCTGCCACCCGATGATCTCCGCCAGGCGGGGGATAACGGGGCCAGCCGCGTAAAAACGAATCCATTCCCGGGTGCGGTGAAGTTCGGCGACCTCCGGGGAGATCGGACGAACCAGGTCGGGAGGTAGGACAATCCTCTCCACGCAGCTGGGGTGGGCCGGGGCGATGAAGACCACCGGGTTTCCCTCCTCCCTGCCGCCTCTGTCATCCGATGAGATTATCTTGCCCAGTCCGGTGGAGAAATATTTCTCGTTCCTTCTCCTCTCGGCGAGGCGGGAACGGACCTTGCGGATAACGGCCCGGAGTCCGAACTCTCCCAGGTACTCCCGGAGCATACCCCACTTCCGGGGGCGGGCCAGGTACATCCCCGTGATCGGCCGGACAACCGCCCAGGCGGTGACCGCAATGCGCAGATGACCCTCCGGCCGGTGGTAATCCAGAACCCGGTCTTCCCAGCTATCGCCGCTCAGAAGGTACATGAGCTCAATCCGCCTCCTTCTTTCCCAGCTCCCGCAAAGCCGTCAGGAAGGTTTGGGAGACTTCATCCCAGTTGATGAATCGTCCCTCGGACTGTTTCTTCCCGGCCCTGATCAGGGACCCGGCCGTATCGGGACCGTTCCGGAGATGCGCGATCGCATCCTGGATCGAGGAGGGATTCCAGGGATCGAAGTACAGGGCCGCGTCCCCGCAGACTTCGTGAGCGAAGTCCAGATCGCTGGTGAGGATCGGCACCCCGTAGTGCATCGCTTCCAGATAACTTCCGCTGAATATCTCCATGAGAGAAGGCATCAGCAGGGCGTCCACATGACTGTAATAGTTAGCCAGTTCCGGTTGAAGCCACCGGGAGCCGATATTGATGATCTTCTTTTCCAGGTGTTTCTTCCTGATGTCGTCGAGAAGGCGCTTCACCGCCGATTGCTGATCCGGAGCCACGGTTATAAATAGAACGGTATCCTCCAATTGCTCCCGGTAGCGATCAAAGAGATCAACCAGAACTTCAATATTTTTATGAGGATAATATCTCGCGATATAAAAGAGCTTAAAGTGATCCGGGAATGGTTGGAACTCCGGAGGGGGAGGTGTACCCGGGGAGACGGCGCGGGTAAATTCCGAGATAGCATTGGGGAGAATGATGGACCTACCCCGGTAATTATATCGGCTGCGGATGCGGCTATCCGTCACCCGGGTAGGAGTAAAGACAAGGCCGGTCCGGCGGAGATCCCGGGAGAAGACAAGTCGCTTGAGATAAATTTCGAATAACTCTTTTATACTGATCGAACGGCCGAAGTGACGGCGGGAATAGAGCAGATACGGATTAAGACAGATGATGGCCTGCGGGTAAAGCTTTTTCCCCTGGTATCCCAGGCTGGACATTCCCACGACAATATCCGGCCGGAACCGGTCCAGCCGTTTCGGAAGCAGCCGGTGATCGAAACGCCACCGCCGCGACCAGGAATGGTCGCGGAGAGGAATTATTTCCCGGTCCGGCAGGCTCTCGCAGATCGCCTCATAGCCGAGTCCTCCGGGTATGCTGACCAGATACCTCTCGCCGGGCGCGAGCCTCCCCAGGGCGGCAATGATGTTATGCCCCACCGATATCCCCCCTCCTCCCCGGAGGGCGTGGCAGAGTAATGCGATTCTCATTCAATTACCTTTAAAAACAATTCTAACCACGAAGTTACCATGTAGACTGCAAAATAAAAAGCCAGTCACTCGCAATGGGTTTTAATGGGGATAAAGATCAAGTATTATAGACGAACGTTTATAAACCCCCAAACCCAAAGAGGACTGGCTATGAGTAACTATATCATGGTCGGAGCTGATGTCCATGACAAAGACATTTTGATAAAGGCGGCTCACAACCGCGGCAATCCGGTTCAGCAAACGTTCAATAACACTCCCGGCGGCAGAGAAAGAATGATAGCAGCGTTGCAGGAACAGGCAGAGGAAGCCGGTAATGCTACTGTTGTTTTCGCGTATGAAGCATCGTTTCTCGGATTCGGCCTGTACGATCAGATGACCGATGCCAGGTTTGAGTGCCATGTGCTGACACCGACCAGAATTGCCCGATCGTCCACACACCGTAAGAGGAAAACCGATGCCAGGGATGCCGAAAGGCTCTTGGAGGTGATCCGAGGACATATCTTGGCCGGGAACGATCTGCCGTCGATCTGGATCCCCGATCTCCAGACCCGGGATGACCGGGAATTGGTTCGGATGCGTCTGGATGTCGGGAAAAAGATCACCTCGATTAAAAGTCAAATACTTGTCCTGCTGAAACGAAACAATTTCCGCAAGCCCGCAAAAACAGGAAGTAACTGGACCAAAAAACATCGTGTCTGGCTGGCTGAGAGCGCAAAACCGGAATCGGCTTTGCCAGGTGGTGCCCGGTGCGCGATGAACAGCCTGATGCGACAGCTGGAAGCATTGGAGCAAGAAATCGTCTATCTGGACAAGCACATCCAGGATCTCTCGGGTGCACCGCGCTATGCGGAACCGGTTCAGGAACTGAAAAAACTCAAGGGGGTGGGCACTCTGACCGCCATGGCGTACCTGACCGAGATGGGTGACCTGAGCCGATTCAACAATCGGCGCCAGATCGGCGCGTTCCTGGGGCTGGTACCGTCGAGCTCGGAGAGCGGCCAGAAAGATGATCGCAAGGGACATATTACCCATCAGGGCTCCGGTCGGGTCCGGAAGGTGCTCTGTCAGGCCTGCAGGTCGAGAATACGCAACGATCCTCATGAGAAGGATGTGTATGGCCGAATTGTTGAACATAACCCAAAGCATAAGAATATTGCGGTTGTTGCTTCAATGCGCCGCCTGGCAATAAAAATGTGGCACCAAGGACTCAAAGCCCAGAGCCGGGCCGGCTCTTTTGAGGCCGCTGTCAATGGTTAACGCCGCATAACCCCGTAATCGGAAAGGAAGAATTCCTTAAATACAAAGTATTCATTGTAGCAGGAGGTAGCTCGTTCGTCTGGATCGCCGATATCAAAATGAGGGGGTGAAAGACCGTTTGTGTCCTGGGCCGATACCGGCCCGTCACGAAGTTTAGTCCGCCCCCGGCGTTCAGATAAACTGATCTCTCCACAGGAGACGATCGAATAGCAGGATGCGCGACTTCGGCGAACCCAGCTAAAACCTGTTGCGATTTTTTCTTGACTGGTATCTACATAGCAGGACACGAAGTTTTTATAAAATAAGCTACGTTCTATGGTTCTCTTATTTTCATAGAAATAAGCTCCCGGTACATCTGATCATACTTCCTCGCCGTCTCCCCGATCGACCAGGACCGGGTCCTCTTTTCAGCAGCGGCCGCGCGGGAACGGGCAGACTCCGGATCAGCAAGGAGATCTCTTAATGCCTTTGCCTGCGCGGCCGTGTCTCGCGGGTCGGCCAGAATGGCGGTGTTCCCGTCGAGAATCTCCCGGTGAGCGGGGATGTCCGAGACCAGGAGAGGGCAACCGCAGGCCATGGCTTCCATCACGGTATTTGGCATTCCTTCGTAATCACTCAGGTTGATAAGGAGATCTGCGCTCTTCATCATTCCCCAGATTGTTTCCGTCTTTAAAAACCCGCAGAACTTCACCCGGCCTTCAACCCCCCGTCTTCGGGCCAGGGCCTGCAGTTCATTCAGATCTTCTCCTTCACCACAGATAAAGGCGATCGTGCGTGACTCGGGGTCGAGAGCCGCGATCGCGTTGACGATACGTTCCACACGTTTCTGCCGGGTGAGTCTTCCGGCGTAAAGAACGAAACCTTGATCTTCTTCTAACCCCAGCTCCTGCCTGCCGATCGGCCGGACCCGGTCAATCTCCTCAAAAGGGAGACTGTTAGAAATGACGCTTCTCAGCTTGTCCGGATAGAGAGAGCGCCAGTAATCGTCGCCCCCGGCCGAGTTGGAGACGACGGCATTAGCCTTCGTCCCTATCAGAGCGCGGAGCTTTGCCTTCCAGCCGTACCGGTATGAATCGCCAGCGTTAGACTCGCGGATGATCCACCGCCCGGCATTGAGAACAGCCGCAATTCCTCCCATAATGTCAGTCTGGGGATTCCAGGTCTGGATAATATCCGGCCGTACCCGGCGGATCAGCCGGTAGAGTTGAAAGATGAGGCGGGGATCGTAGTTGCTCCTCCCCTTCAGCCGGTGGAGGCTAACATGCCGGCTCCAGCCCGGGGGCGGATCTCCTTTATCCCCGAGCGTGACAACGAGGACTTCATAATTGAGTTCCGCCAGACCGTGCGAGAGATACCCCAGCTGCCGCTCGGCGCCCCCGGATTGAAGCCGGGGGATGACCATCAGAATTCGGAGGGGCCTGTGTATATCCCTATTCATGTGCGAAGGTCATTGGAATTTGTTTGTTATTTGTTACTTGAGATTTGTGATTTTCCGCAAGGTATGTCTGGGTAAAGGCGATGATACCTAGGGCCAGAAAAACCGTCCGTTCCCCGAGTATGCTGCCGGTTACCCCATAGACGGCCAGGGCCGCCAGCAGGCCGAGCATGACCGCGTTCTCCATCCCCGGCGCCCGCGGCGAGGCCAGGCTGATTCCCCGCCCGATGAAAGCCCAGAGGGCCGCCAGGAAAAGAAGCAAGCCCACGATCCCGAACTCGACCAGGAGCTGGAGATATGTCTGATGCGGAATGACCGGACCTTCCGAATCGGAGGTATATGTTTCCCGGACTGCCTCGATCGATCGATCGAGTCCGAGCCCGAGGAAAAAATATCGTTTCCCCTCCCGCAGATAATCGGACCAGATATCCCGCCGCATCGACCAGTTGCTCTCCTGGATGTTTTCCACGGAGAGGCGACCGGGCATGGTCTGGATGATCGAGCCGGGCAGCAAGCCGATGGCGGCCAGTAACAGACAGCAAAGACCAACCGCCCAGCGCAGTTTTTTCAGGAGGGGGAGATAATAGGTAATTACCAACCCCCCGCAGGCGAAAGCAAACAGGGTATTCCGGGAGACCGAAGCCAGCATCCCATAGATTCCCGCCAGGACGAAAAAAAGGCCGGCAGCCTTGCCCCTCCATCCGACCCCTCTTCCCAGGAAAACGGAAAGATTAAGGAAACAACAGACCAGGCCGGTTATCCCAAGAGCATTCGGGCTCAAAAAACCGCCGGTCGCCCGGGCGAACCCCTGGATAGCGTCGACCGTTTCATGGCCTCCCAGAAAAATCGAGAAGACAAACCCGAGCCCGTAAGCCAGGGAAAAAAGACAGAGTTCCCAGCGGTTCTTTAATAGCGAACTGACGGCGTAGGCCAGGAGCGAGAAGAGAAAGAAACGCACGACCATGATCCCGTGGGAGGGGGCATAAAGGTAATACTCGGCCTGGTTGTACATCACCCCCGTGTAGCCGAAAGTAAAATCTCCCGGAAAGAGAAAAAGGTAACCGACAACGGTATGTATCAGCACAAAAATAAGGAAGAGGTTATACGGCAGGGGGAACGCCCGGAAGCGCTGGCGCCCCAGGATTAGCCAGTAGATGACCAATGCCAGGGCAAAGACAGGGAAGATGCGTGAGAGGTTGAGACTGGTGGTGACCTTCTGAAGGCCCGGTCCCCAGGAAATAAAAAAAGCAACCCCGAGCAGAAGCACCAGCCTGATCGGTTCTGGCGATCGGGTTGTGATCCGGGAGCGAGGTCGTGATGTGCCTTGTTCCTGCCGTTTGCCGGTATCTGTAGATATCATTTTAAAATGGTAAAAGGAGATCTACCATTTTGTCGAGACCTTTTAAAGGTAATACCCGATATCTGTACGATTACCCACCCACCGTCGTATAACGAGCAGCTAATATTAATCCGGACTCCAGGTGAAAATAGTAGATTTTCACCTGGAGTCCGGATTAATAGTCCAGTTCCGGCTGTTCCAGATCGGGCAACTTCAATGCATCGACGAGGTGAAGATACTCCGGCCAGAAATGTCCTTCATTCAGATGAAGGAACCGGTCGAAGTACCCCGGGCAGTCGAAGATGGCCCGCGGTTGGAACGTGTAGCTGATCTCACAGAAGACAGGCTCATTATCCGGGGTGAAGAGAAAATCGTAGGCCATCGACTGGAACTTCATTTCCCGGGAGATCCTGAAGGCGATCTCAACACAGCGAAGATCGACCCTGCCCAGGTCGTAATCGATCATCCCGCTCCCGGAGGCGCGGAAGTCGTTGGGCCGGGTGAAGCGGCGGAAGATAAATGCCCTCTCCCCGATGACGGTGACCCGCGTATCGAACCGGTTGCCGGGGATAAAGTCCTGGAAGAGGATGTAATTTTTGTGAAGACGCCAGAAGGGAGAGACGTCGAGACTTTTCCAGCGCCGGCAGAGGTTCCCGGCCCGGTGGTGGAGTTCACGGTAGAGGCTGAAGTGACGGAACCGGACACTCCCGGCATGGATGAACTTTTCCGGGAGGATCCCGCGCCCGAACATCCGTTTGATCAGCTTCCGGGCTTGCCGCCGGTCTTCCACCATGATCACGTTCTGTGAGCCGGCTCCGCCCCGGAGCTTGAAGACGACCGGAAAATCCGCCCGGCCGGCCCAGTTGAGGGCGGCGCCCCTCTCCCGGAAAATATGGCTCTCCACCATCGGGAAACCGAAGGGCTTGAGAAGGAAGTACTGTCTCACCTTGTCATCGGAATGCCAGCAGGTATTCAGGTCGGGGAAACATTTTATTTTCAGGTTTTCCTCAATAACGGGCAGGAGATCGAGGGCAATCTGGCGGTCGGAGTCCCACTGGCTCCAGCGCAGGATGAAAAGGTCGAAATCCCGGATCGCATCCCAAAAATCGGGCTGGGAGTCTTCCAGCCGGACAAACGCAATCCCGTTGTGGGCGAGAATCTTTTCGTACGCCGTGTTGACGGCACAATATTTCCCGTTGGGATCACTCGTCCGGTAGATGCCGACCTTTAAATTTTCCCGCCGTGCTCTCACATTTAATTTTCTTCCGGGGCCGGCCGGCCCGGATCCGCCCGCCAGCCCAGGGCTACCTGGTCGCCGTGCTGCCGCTGGTTTTCCCGGTCATAAAGAATTGTATGCATGTTGTACGGGATCGGTTGGGCCTCAATCTCGTCCGAGACAAGAACACACTCTCCTTCCGGCCATGCCCGGGTGGGGGGATAGGGCCGGAACGTCCATTCCTCACTCCTCTTCCCCAGTTTCTTCCGCTCCTCCGAGAGAAGATCCCGGTGATTCTCATCCACCACCCCGTAGAGAGCGATCAGGCAGTCGTGTTCGAGGGGACGATTGACATGAAAAAGGTAATCGACCCGGTATTGATTCTCGCCGATTTGCCGATAATCAAAGGCCACCAGGTCGGCTTCCTCGCAGATTATTCCCAAAGGCGCGGTCTTCTCAAGCAATTCGGAGGCCTTCCTCTTGAAGGCCTCCTGCGCGGCCGGCAGGTTCTCGCAGTCGCCTTTCAGCCGATAGAGATCGATCAGGCTGTTGGTCCGGCGGATGCTGTCGAGAAGGACGCTCTCGGTAATCCCCCGTCGCCAGCCCAGCTGAACCGTGTCCCCGTACTGCCCGGGTTTCCGGGTCGGGGCATAGAAGTTCATCGACATGTTATACGGTATGGCTGGCGAGATAAACGTCTGCGAAAGAAGGAGGTACTCCCCCGGCTGCCAGGCCGTGGTGGGCGGCGCGGGGTGAAGGGTCCAGACCTCGCTTTTTTTATCGGCCGCTCTCCTCTTTTTCGAGAGGCGGTCAAGATGCTCGGGAGCGACCGCTCCGTTAAGAGCAATTCTGAGATCGGTCCGGAACGGCTGGTTGACCTTGAAGAGGTAATCAGCTCGGTACCGGTCGGGGCCGATCTTCCGGTAATCGAAGGCGAGCAGGTCGGCCTCGGGACAGGGACTGCCCACGGGGGTTTGATCGGCCAGGAGCTGCTGGAGGTGCTTCTCCATGGCGTTTTGTACCCTGGTCGAACCCCCGCCACTCCGGCTATATTCTTCCTGCATCCGGCAGATGGTGATAAGGTCACTCACGGAATTGATCCGGGCAATCAGAGCGTCATCGCTCAGCGCTTCTCCCGTATCCGTGGCTTGAAACCAGCCCGGATCTTCGGGAGATCTGGAACATCCGGTGATGCAGAGGAACGCGGCGGCGGCGATCAGCAAAAGCAGTGCTCCGCTTATGCTCCCGTTAAACAATGAAGGTCTTCTCACCATAACACCTCTTATCCCATGTTATTCGTATTCGTGATCCCACGGTAAATTATCTTTATATTTCAGCCCGTGTCAATCTCCCTGTTCTTGACAAATACGTTTCATGACGGCGAAGGATCCGGGTCCCGAGGGGCCGACCTCGTCCGGAAAACCCAGATATCGCCGTTCACCTCTCCGTACCGGCCCAACGCCCGCACCCGCCAGAGATAGGTGGTCCCCGGGGAGAGCCTCTTTACCGGCCGGGCGCGACTTTTCTCCAGCCCGGCCAGTGTCGGATAGTCGGGCTCTTCTTCCCCGACTTTCCAGAGGAAGAAATCATACGAGGTGGCGGCGTTGCAGTCAGCCCAGTCGAAAAGATGGTCATCCGGGGGGACTCCGGATTCCCGGTTCCCCGGTGATGGTGAAGACGGCTTCGTCACCAGGTTCCGGTTCATCCCTTCCCAGATCACATTGCCTTCCGGTCCCCGGCCTTCATACTGGTAGAGGCGGATCAGTGTCTGACAGAAGTAGGGGGCATGGGGATTGTAGCCGAATGTTTTTACGCCCCGTTCCAGGAGGGCCCGGGCCCGGTCCAGGTCCTGCCGATGGAGGGCGATCTCGGCCAGGTAGGTCAGGCTGGTCCGGTCGCCGGGATGAAGATCCAGTGCCCGGCGGGCAAATTTCTCCGCGATGTCGTAATCTTTCAAGCTCATGGCCAGCTCCGCGAACTGGTAACAGGAGATGTGCCTCATGTTGGCGTCGAAGAGCATCGTCGGGAGCACCCGGTCGGCCAACCAGTTAAACCGGTTCTGGACCCGGAGCCGGTCGTACAGTCCCTCTTTCCGGACGTATTCCCGGGTCGGGGCGGCGTAGCGATCCGGGTTATCGAGTACTTCCTGATACGCGAGAACTTTCATTATCTCTTCGCGTTCCTTCCGCAGCTCCCGGTCCCCCCGGATCGTATATCCGACCGCCGCCGCGAAGAGAAAAAGCCACAGGGCGGCCAGGTAATTGAGCCCCCGCGCCGCCGGAGCCGGGAACCGGATCCGCAGTACCGGCCTCGCCGTCGGAAGACTGTTGAGGAGGGCAGCCACGCCGGCCAGCCAGATCTGGGTACTGACCTTTTCCGATGTGAACGTGGTGAACTGCATGACGGTAATACCGACCACGGACGCCCCGGCCGCCAGGATCACCCCCCTCCCCCTTCCTTTCCAGGCCAGCCGGAGAAGGAGGAAGAAGGTCAGCGCAAAGAGCAGTGCTCCCGGAATCCCGAGGTCGACATACGCCTGCAGATAATCATTGTGAACCTCCCAGTTCAGAGTATTGACTTTATCCTGGAGGAGACGGGGGGTGGAGACGATGGGGAAGTTGCCGAAACCGGCGCCGAGTAGGGGATCGGTAATCCCGAGACAGGGGCGCCAGTAAAAGAACCGCTGCTGGGGGTTGAGAAGAGTCCCGGCCGCCTGGGCAAAGCTGAGTTTGCCCTTGAAGGTACTCTCCCCTCCGATCGGAAGACCGACCGAATAAGCGATCAGGAGGGAGGCGAAAACCGGCACGACCAGGACGGCCAGCTTTTTTTTATGGACAAGCATCATGCGGTATCCGCCGGCGGCAAGATAGATCAGCCCGGCCAGCAGACCGACCCAGGCTCCCCGGGTCTTGGCCAGAAGGAGAAAAGTAACGCTGAAGATAATGGCGAGGAAAGGGATGGCGGCGCCCGGTCCCTTCCGCCGGAGAAAATACCCGAGAAGAAAGGGAAACGTCACCATCAGGTACATGCAGGCGTAATTCCGCGACCCCAGCGTGGCCCGGGGAACCGCCGTTCCGGGCAGTCCGTTGATAACGGGGAAAGCGGGGAAAAAATACTGCAGGATCCCGATCGCCGACACCAGGCCGGCCAGAATGCAGAAAGCCGTCCAGAATATTTCAGAATTCCAGAAGCGCGTCCTGCGTGCCAGCAGGTACGCCAGGGTGGGTAGCAGGAGCGCCAGCCAGCGTTCAAACCCGACCCGGGGAGAGGGGGCCCAAATGAGTGAGAGAAGCGCCCATCCCAGATACGCCAGCCAGACCGCCCCCAGGAGGGTGAGGTTGAAGATGTTAGGCATCCGCGGCGGCAGCAGGGCCAGGCCGATTCCGACCGTCACCGCCGCCCAGAAAGCTTTGGGCAGGTAATTCCCCGACATCATGTCCGGAAGACAGGCCAGAACGACGAGCGAAACCAACAGCCAGATTACCGCGCCCGGGAGAGATGAGGAAGATGCCGATGATGGCTTTCTATCCAGCATTGACATTTAGAGAGCTTTGTGCTCCACGCCATCTTTAGGCACTTTAGGCACTTTAGGCACTTTAGGCACTTTAGGCACTTTAGGCACTTTAGGCACTTTAGGCACTTTAGGCACTTTAGGCACTTTCCACCTATTCTTCCCTCACGAGTACGTTGAGAACCACCAACAGGCAGGCCAGGACAAAAGCCATCAACATGGCGATCAGGATTATCCGTGTCCGGGGCGGGCCAACCTTGACCGGATCGGTCTGCGCAGTATAGAGAAGAACCGTTCCGCTCCGGGAGACGTTCTCCATCGATACCCGGAGGAGCGCCACTTCTTCCGCTTTGGCGGCCAGGGAGGAATGGACCTGGGTCAGGTTCTCGATGTCACGCTTCTGCCGGGCCAGCTGGCTTTCGCTGGTGAAGACGATCTTCTCCAGCCCGGCGATTTCCCGCCCCACCTCGTCGAGCTTGGCTTTTTTCGCCGCCAGCTTGACCTCCATCCTGGCCAGTTCTTTTTCACTGGCTTCAAGCTCCTGACGATCCGTGTTGTAGGATTGTTCGTAATATGCCTGCAATGCCTGGTCCTTATTGACGGCGTTCTGGAGGTTTTTCCTTTGCGACTCCAGGGGGGCGATCTCCCGGGTCAGCTTGCTGACCTCGACCCGCAGGGTCTCCAGTTCCTGCTCCCCTTTGGAGATCTTGTTCTTCAGCCCGGTTATCTCGCCCGAGAGCCGGATCATTTCTTTCTGTGTCTCTTCATAAATCGGGTTGCTGCTCTCAGTCTTCATCAGCGGCAGCTGGCCGGTGTCCTTCAAGCCTCCCTGCAGGTAGGTTTCCCAGAGCTTGTCGTCCCCGATCGCCTTGCTGAGGACGATCTTATCACTGATCTTTGACAGCTCCTCCTGGAGCTTGGCGTAGGTCGGCTCCAGGCTGAAAAGGCTGGTCCGGGCCTGGAGGGTCTCCCCGGAAATGTCCTCGATCTGTTTCTTCTTGATCTTGACCATTATGTACTTGTGATTGAGCTGGCTTGTCTCGTCAAATTCAGCCAGCGTTTGTTCGTTGCTCCTCAAGCTCCGGATGGTCCGGGCTATCCGTCCGGCCAGGGCGGCTGAGTCCGGCAAGGTGTACCCGGGGTCCTCCGCGAGCTTCCGGGCGAACACCTCGCCGGACCAGGACCCCTCGATCTCCTGCCCGGTCACGTTTTCCCTCAGTTGCTTCAGAAGCGCCTTCCTGGTGACAACCTGTTCCTCCAGGGAAAGAACCTCCAGGGACAGTTCGGAATACAGCTCCTCATTCTGTTCCAGCAACAGTTGTTTTACGGTCAGATCTGCTTTCAGCCTGGCCTCGGTGTACTGATCCTCGTTCTCGATCAGTGACTTGCTGACCTTCTCGAAGATGTTGGTGGTGAAAGTACCCAGATCATCGACACCGGCCTGATAAATGCCTTTCGTCTTCTGCAGCACAACTTGCGCCCAGCGGTTGGCCACGGCCATGGAGAGTTCCGGGTCGGAGGTAGTAGCATTCAACGTGACTATCGGCAGGAGCAGTCGGTCCCGGCTCTGGTCGTGCTTCACCGAGGTCGAGAGCATCTCCTGGAAACGGCGGAAGTCCATATCTTCCCTGATGATGCCATCCTTGACCAGGTCCTGGTATAGATCCCACTTCACCCGGGTGGACTCGACCAGGGAGCGGAGGGTCTCGACGGTGAGCGGGGGGATCTCTCCCGTCAGCGTAACTTCAGGCCGCTGAACGCTGATCGCCGCGCTGGCGCTGTACTTGTTCGAAATCAGCAGCGTAATCGCCGCCGTCAACGCCCCGACCGCCAGGGTGATGATCAGAAGGCGTATCCTGTATTTGTGGAGTATCTTGATAATCCCGATCTCATTCATTTTAACCTCCGGTGTCGCGTCTTGACATTGGACATAATTTTAATTAAATCACTGACCTCTTGATCGAGCTTCTTGTCAGATTCTCTTTCTTCTTCGAAACGTTTAATCGCTTTTCCACAGGCGGTATATGTTATACCTCCCAAAACCTGCCCTAATTCATGTAAATTGCAGTCGGAATAGGTATACCCTAAATAGAGAGCGACCTTTTTAGGGATGTTATTTCTTGTTCTTTGCAGGATCGTTTCTCTATCGATCCCGAAATAGTCCGCAACGGCTTCAATAATATCATCCAGCGTCGGCACCTTCAACAACTGACGATATGAGGGAATTTCAGAACTGATCTTCTTTCCATCCAAACCAGCGAGGGCTTCTTCGACAAATTCTTCACTACCTAAAATAGTTCCGGCTTTTATTCCCTCAAATGGATTGTTGACAGAATTATCCCCCTCCACAAAATTCTTGTATAGTACAATAGCCACATTTCTGTCCCGGGAAAATGTATTTAGAATATCATCTCTCGAAATCCAGGTATCTCTATGAGTCAGGAAATCCCGGTAACTGCTCCAGGGGAACAACTGTGGTTTGCTGACCATCCCCGCTCGAACGGGATTGAGATGGATATAGCGACTGACCACGAGAAGATATTGTTCCTTTTCGATCAGAATTCCTTTATACCGTCCCTGCAAAACATGACCGATCCGTTTATGCCGGATATTGAAGTAATTCGTATAAGCCACATTGATAAAGTGCATGGACCTGGATAAATTTCCTAACGGGGTCTCCAGGAGCAGGTGGTAATGATTGGTCATAAAGATATAGCCATGGATCCGAATTCGGAATTTTAAAATTGCATTTTGTAAAATGGTTATAAGTCGACGTCGATCAGCATCTGCAAGGAAAATCGGTTGCGCCCCGTTTCCACGGGCCGTCACATGATAAAACGCTCCCGGAAATTCTATTCTTAGAGCTCTTCCCATGGCCTGTTTCATTCTTTGATTAATTATTTATTAAGGCCATGGTATTAAATATTATGTCCAATGTCAAGACGCGACACCTATTTTAAATTGACAAGGGAAGCGCCGGGGTTATAGTCTTCCGGCATTATGCCGAAGCCGATTTCCATAGTGCTCCCTACCTATAACGAGAAGGATACTATCGAACTGCTGGTCAGGGAAATCGCCGCCAGAATCTCCGACGAATCGGAGATCATTGTGGTGGATGACAACTCGCCCGACGGGACCGGCGATATCGTCGCCGCACTCGGCCGGGACGATCCCCGGATCACGCTTCTCCGGAGAAAAGAACGGGGTCTGACTTCCGCCCTCCGGGCCGGGATCGAGAAGGCCCGGCACCAAACCGTCATCTGGCTGGACGCCGACTTCGCCCATCCCCCCGAGACCATCCCCGACCTGATCGCCGCCGACGAAAGCTATGACATCGTGGTCGCCTCCCGTTATGTTCCGGGCGGGCACGACGGGAGAAAAGCCCCCCTCCGGCGCTGGGCCAGTCTGGCTCTGAACCGGGTCGGAGGCTTCTGGGTCGGCTCCAAGGTCCGAGACTTAAGCAGCGGCTTTGTCCGGGCCCGCAAAACCGTCCTCGCCGCCCTCCCCTTCCAGGGGACCTACGGCGACTACTGCATCACTTTTTTGGTTCGGGCGGAGCGGAAGGGTTGCCGGATCGCCGAGATCCCCTATATCAACTCGGAACGGGAGCGGGGCTACTCGAAGACCGGCTCAAACCCCTTGATCTTCCTCCGTTATGTACTATTATATCTGAAGACCATCTTCAAACTAAGGAATGACCGCGGTGAAAAGATTTGACGAAGCGCAAAGCCGGGAAGCCCTCCGCCGGGCGTCCCAGATGGCCGGCCCCGAGCCGGTCACCCCGGACGGGGTGGAGATCATCCCCGTCTGCCAGCCGACCCTGGAGGGGAATGAAAGAAAGTACGTCATCCAGTGCATGGACACGAACTGGATTTCCTCCCGGGGCCGGTTCGTCGACGAGTTCGAGGAAAAATTCGCCCGCTACTGCGGAGTCCGATTCGGGATCACCACCAACAGCGGCACCACCGCATTGCACCTCGCCCTGGCGACGATGGGGATCAAGGAGGGGGACGAGGTGATCATCCCCTCCTTCACGATGATCTCGACCGCCAACGCCATCGCCTACCTCGACGCCGAGCCGGTGGTGGTCGATGTCGAGCCGCGGACCTGGAACATCGACCCCGACCAAATCGAAGAGAAGATCACCGAAAAGACCCGGGCCATCATCCCCATACATACCTACGGACATCCGGCCGATATGGACCGCCTCCAGGAAATCGCCGACAAGCACGGGCTGGCTATTGTCGAGGACGCCGCCGAGGCTCATGGCGCCGAGTACAAGGGGCGCCGAGTCGGGAGCTTCGGCCAGATGGCGTCCTTCAGCTTTTACGCCAACAAGATCATCACCACCGGCGAGGGGGGGATGATCGTCACCGACGATCCAGAACGGGCGGCCCTTCTTCAGACCATGCGCAACTACGGGTTCACCCAGGAGAGGCATTTCTGGCACAAGGTGATGGGTTTCAGCTACCGGATGACCAACCTCCAGGCGGCGATCGGGCTCGGCCAGTTCGAGCGGATCGACCAGCTCCTGGGAGCGCGCCGGGAGAACGCCCGGCTCTATAACGAGCTGCTGAAAAACGTCCCCGGGATAACCACCCCCCCGGAGTCCGAAGACGTCAAGTCAGTTTACTGGATGTACGGGGTGCTGGTGGAAGACAATTTCGGCATCTCCAAGGATCAGCTCCGTCAGAAGCTGGCCGACCACGGCATCGAGACCCGTTCCTTCTTCATCCCCATCCACCTCCAGCCGATCTACTCCTACCTCATCAGCGATGACTACCCGGTCTCGGAAGAACTGGGGCGGAAAGGATTCTACCTCCCTTCCGCCAGCAGCCTTCAGCCCCACCAGATCGAGTTTATCGTCAACATCATCCGCAACGCGCGGCCGTAACCCCCTCCGGATTCAGACAGGATTAACCCGATTTATTCATAAATCGGGTTAGTTTTGAACAATGCCAGAGATAGCGTGGATAGTAATTATTTATTGATCGTATTATACTCTGGTCCAGGCACTTGTTAATTTCAATCTGATATTATTTGCATCATTGCCCGTAGAATTAAAGCGTCGGCTGATCGGGGAGGGAAAAACAGAGTGCTGCAGGCTCCTGAATTCTGGCTCCTGAGTAATTACTATTATTGTAGTTGTGTAGTTGTAGTTGTAAAATCCTGCAAATCCTGTAATCCTGTCTGATATGAACGTCCTGTTGATCAATCCTCCCTTCGATCCGGAGGAATCGGTCGGGGAGAGCAGATCGGTCCGTTTTGTCCTCAACATCACGCCCCCTTTAGGGCTGGCTTACCTGGGAGCGGTTTTGGAGCGGGCGGGACACCAGGTCCGGATCGTCGATTACACCGCCCGCTCCCCCTATCCTCCCCTCCCCAAGATTATTCAGGAGTTCGAGCCGAACTTAATCGGCCTGACCGCTACCACCCCCTCATTTGAGAGCGCCTGCCGTCTGACCCGGGAACTCCGTAAACTCCGCCCCGGCACCCCTCTTATGCTGGGGGGCGCCCACGTCACCTGCGCCCCAGAATCGGCAATGAAGAGCGGACTTTTCCAGGCTGGTGTGCTCGGCGAGGGGGAGGAGACGGTGGTCGAGCTGGCGAAGCATCTGGAAGATGGACGTTTCGTCAATCTTCATCGCGTGTCGGGCATCATTTTCTCCGAGGACGGGGATTGGCGCCGGACTCCCCCCCGTCCTTTTATCCTGGACCTCGACTCCCTCCCCTTCCCCGCCTATCACCTCCTCCCACCTTTGAGATACTACCACCCGACACCGGCATCCTACCGGCAGCTCCCGGTCGGGATCCTGATGACCAGCCGGGGCTGTCCTTTCAAGTGTACTTTCTGCGACCGGGCTATCTTCGGCAACACCACTCGCTTTCACAACACGCAAAGAGTGCTGGACGAGGTTGAGTGGATGCTCAATGAAGTGGGGGCGAGAGAGATTCGCTTCTTCGACGACACTTTTACACTAAAACGGGAACGGGCGGCCGGGATCTGCGACGGAATCCTGGAACGGGGACTGAAGTTCCCCTGGACCTGCCTGACCGCCGTCAGGGCGGTCACCCCGGAACTGCTCCGTAAAATGAAAGCGGCCGGCTGCTGGCAGGTCCTCTATGGGTTGGAGTCCGGCGACGACCGGATGCTTAAGCTATTGGGAAAGGGGAACACCGTCGAAGAGAACCTCAACGCCATCCGGTGGGCCAGGGAAGCAGGGCTGGAGGTGCGGGGGGACTTCATCGTGGGAACACCGGGGGAGACGATGGAGAGCCTGGAGCGAACGCTCCGCTTTACCTTGGAGACGGGCCTTGATTACGCCCATTTCAACAAGTTCACGCCCTTCCCCGGGACCGAACTCTACCACCGGCTGGTGGCGGATGGGTACTCCTTCGACTTCACTCGGGGATGCAGCATCCTCGATCACGGGGCGCTCCTCTTTGTTCCGAAGTCACTCGACCGGGAGGAGTACCGCCGCTGGCTCGACCGGGCCTTCAAGAAATTCTACCTGCGCCCTTCCCACATCCTAAAGCGGCTGATGGCGATCCGGACCTGGACCCAGCTTCGGGGGCAGGCCCGGGGCGCCTTCGCCATCGCCAGTCTATAGGTGTCGCGTCTTGACATTGGACATTACTTTCCACCTTCAATTTTATCCGATAGAATATGAATCAAAACCTGGAAAATATCTTGTAATGTCCAATGTCAAGACGCGACACCTATATTATCGCCAGATTATTAACTCCAATTCCAGATCAATTCCGGATCTGTCTTTGACCTTTCTCCGGGCCAGTTGAATCAATTCTTCTACTTCAGCGAACCGGGCGGAACCCCGGTTGACGATAATGTTGGCGTGCTTATCCGATATCTGGGCGTCCCCGATCCTTTTCCCTTTCAATCCCGCCGCCTCAATCAACCGTCCGGCGTAATCACCGGCAGGATTCTTGAAGACCGACCCGGCGCTGGGGTACTCGAGCGGGAGGAACTTTTTTCTTTGGCTGAGAACGTCCTTCATCTCTGATTGAATCGCGACCGGATCCCCGGGACAAAGGCTGAACTCCACCTCCAGGATCACTCCCCCCTCCTTTTGAAAACGGCTGGAACGGTAACCAAACCGGCATTGATCGGCTTTCATCTCTCTCTCCCCGACGCAGGGCTGATGGACCCGGACCCTGCGGACAACCCCGGAGACCTCCTCCCCTCTCCAGCCGGCGTTCATCACCGCCGCCCCCCCGACCGTCCCCGGAATGCCGGCCGCGAACTCCAGCCCCGATAACCCCCTCTCCGCCGCCGCCTGGGCGAGCCGGGTTAACGCCATCCCGGCCGGTGCCGTCACCCGGGTCCCCTGAAAGGCCAGATCTTCGGGCCGCCATTTCGGTTTAATGACAACGCCTTCCACTCCCCGATCGTCCGCCAGCAGGTTGGTTCCTCCTCCCAGGATCCGGAAAGAGAGGTTTCTTTCGCTCAGCAGATCGAGGCACCTGATGAGATTGTCTCTGTCGGCGGGGATGATGAAGATCTCCACCGGCCCGCCGATGGCGAGGGATGTATGCTTCCGCATCTCCTCGCCCGGTGTCGCGTCTTGACATTGGACATTACTTAAGATGCTTTGTATATCTTTGCTCATGAGTACCTATTTGAAGCGGTAATGTCCAATGTCAAGACGCGACACCGTTTCCAGGTCGATTATCCATTCCGCTTGATCAGGATCAAAAGAGAAGGCCCTCAGCTCGGATGGTGAAAATACCCACTGATACGTTCCCTTCATGAACCGGGCCATGTCATGGTTCCAGCAGAGAGGAGGAAGGCTCCGGGCGATGGCGTCATCAATATAGATCGGCCGCTCCGGGCTGATCCGGCCGTCCCCGATCCCGGCTTTGATATTCGAAAGCATCCGGTCCAGAGGAGCCAGCTGTTGATTGACCACCGAGAGATGGGCGGTCAGGAAAAGAAGGTTGAGCGCCGCTACCAGAGCTAACAAGAGATAGAGGAGATTCCGCATCCGGGGAAGGGCTCTTACCAGCCGGTCGGCGGCCAGGAGCGCGATCAGGATCACCAGGGCATTGGAAATATATTGATATCTGAACTGCCGGAGAACGTAGATCGGCAGGTTGGTGGCCATCCGCCCATGATACAAGGCGAAGGTCGAGCTCAACAGCAGATAGAGCGAGAACACGAAAGGGCCGGGGTTGCGCGGGCGACGCTTTTTCCAGAGGAGAAAGAGCCCTCCGATGGCAAAGAGGATGATCAGACCGCCGGCGACCGCCAGAAACCGGTTGATCTCCGGGACGGCGTCCCGCCAGAGGCTGTCCAGATCGACCGCCTTGGAGATGATCAGCGGCGGCGCGACCAGGAGATTGACCGGCCCGTCCGAGCGGCTGGCGAGCAGGTCCCGCAGGACCGGGCTGGCTTTCAAAAAAACCCCTCCCTTTCCGATATTGTCCTGAATGAGCGCCGGGCAGGTGAGAAAGGGAGCGATGTTGGCAATAACCCCGTTGAAGACGAGGCTGACCGCCGTCACGGCGAGGCTGAACCCGATCGCAGAAAGGGAGAAGAAGGCCGCCGGTTCGGCGGCCGGAACGGTCACCGCGCTTCGGGAGCGGGCAAAGGCCATGATCAAACCGTAAAAAAGATAGAGTCCGCCGACCGCCATCATAGAAGCCCGGAGCATCGCCCGGAACCGTTCTGGTCCCCCCTCCGGTCTCCGGCGGGCAAAGAAAAGAATAAAGACCGCCGCCGGCCAGGGGATGAATACCTCGTAGCAGAGGAGGCCCGGGAGAAACAGAAGAACGGCGATCAGCAGGTCTTCCAACCGTCCGGAGCGAAGGTATCTCCGGTAAGCGAGAAACCCCAGCAAGAAAAGGCAGAAACCGACGATCACGGCAAGGTGGAACGTCCAGGCAACAATATCGAAGTGAGAGAAGAGAAAGGCGAAAACAGCCAGGAAGGACATGGTTATCGCTCTCCCGCATCCGAAACGGCGGGCGACACAATACATCAGGACTATGCTGAAACAGTAAAAACCGAAGGTCACGGCATGGAACCAGAAATAGCGGGCCCCGAAGAAGAGGTGGAGGGAGTACAGAACCAGATGAAAGAGAGGCCGATAGGTCCCGTGCCCCCAGACATCATAGTTCGCGATGTTAACAATCCGTTCGAGAGCGGTTAGATTCTGATAGCCGTGAAAATGGTAGAAAAGACACCAGTAATCGCTTCGGGGGGGGTTGGAGAATGTCGGAAGGAAAATGATCAGCAAGGCCCCGAAGAGGAAGAGAAAATAGACCGCAACAACCAACTGATTCCGGGATGCTGTTTTCTTCACCCTGTAACCTCTTTTGTCTTTCGCGCTTCCGATGACGGACACGGTGGGGCACAACAGCACCGGGGACGCTACAGGTACCCGAGCGCCTTCAGCTGCTTCTTCAATTCTTCACTGGGCGGGGGAGGCTCGACAACTTTCTCAAGCCCCCGGGTAAATTTGTATTTTTCCGCCTTCGCTTCCTCCGCGGCCTTTCGCATCTTCTTTAACACTTCCGGTTTTTCGCCGGCCAGGTTTTTCTGTTCATGGGGGTCCTTTTCCGGATCAAAGAGCCATTCCGGTACACCTTGATATTTTTTGTCAGCATAAACATACCCGTCCTTATAGAACCTGAGTTCGTACCCCTTCCCCGCATGGTTGCTGACGATCAGAGGATGATAGAAACCTTCGCCGGCAAGAAGCGGCAAAAAGGAAATTCCCTGTTTTCCGGGGGGGAGTGGGCTATCTGCCATCTGGCAGATCAGGGGCATCAGGTCCACCAGACGAACATATGAGTCTATCCTCTTCCCGGCATATTTGCCTCCGGGAAACTTTATCACCAACGGTACGTGGAGGTGCTCGATAAAAAGGGTCCCATGCCCCTTCGAGCCATGCTCGTAAAACTCCTCCCCGTGGTCCGATGTCAGGATAATCATCGAGTCCTTGTATATTCCTTTCTGTTTAAGCAACTCCACGGTCTTACGGAAGAGATGATCCGCTATTAATATCCCCCCGTCGTAGAGCGCGACCAAGTGGGCCCGCTGCCGGGGATCCGATATGTCCACCATTTTCCAGAACTCGGAATTATCTTTCAGCTGCTCTCTGGTGAGGTCCCCGGGTCCGGTCGGTAGCCCCTCAACCGGTTCCTTGAGGACTGCGCACCGTAGTGCTCGCGGACCGTGGAGGTACGGGACATGGCAGAAATAATGGTGGAGAAAGAGAAAGAGCGGCTTACCGGCCTCCCGACTTCGGTCTATCCAGTAGTTGATCTCGGGAGGGATTTCACCCGGCCGAGTTGAGTCCAGATTGAAGTCCTTTTCGTAGTAATCGAATCCTGTATCGAAGCCGTGACCGGCATCAACATTCCCGCCCCCATGAATACCGACGGTCATATAGCCGTGATCGCGGAGAACCTCCGCCAAGGTGGGGTTTAAAGGCGCTAACCGTTGATTTTTTCCTCCCGTGTAATTGCTTACTCCGTGCACGTCAGGCAACAGGGCGGTGAAGATAGACATATGGGAGGGGGCGGTATGCGCGGACTGGCTGATCACATGCTCAAATAAAACCCCGTCATTCACGAAACTGTCAATGAACGGTGAAGTTTCTCTTTCATATCCGTAACAGCCCAGGTGATCGGCCCGCAGCGTGTCGATGGAGAACAAAATAATATCAGGTGGAGGCGGGGGGTGGTCTTCCGAATAGGAAGACAATGGGGACAGGGACAGGAGGCAGGATGCCAGTGACAACACGATGACCTTACCATTTCGCCAAGTGAACATGGTTAATACATGAGCGCCTGAGGCTCAACCTCGTAGCGCAGCCCTTCATGGCTGCCCATATCAGGCAGGGCTCCCTTCAGCAAGCTCAGGGTTTTCGGAATGCCCTCCACTGTGTCAATTATTGAAATCCCGAAGCGGCACATTATCGCAGACGGCATAATGAATTATAGCATACGAGGGGCAGCCATTTTTATGCCGGCCCCGTTTAATATCGGCAATCCACTGAACATCCCTGATCACGGCTGATGGCCTCATGAACAGAAGTTTTGCTTTACCTCCCACCGGGAATGATGGTATAAAAATAATACTTTTTAAAAGCATTGATTTCAATCATTCGTCCACCGGACCTGGTAGAAGAACATACCAGATATCGGTATGACGTGAAATGCTAAAGATCATAAAGGATAGCACTATGCCGTCAGCATTTACATTCGTCACGACCGCCGGAATGATCCTCCTCTTCTGGACGGGGGCGAACACGCCGATCAACGCGAAGTCCGGTCCGGCTCCCGCGTCGAATACGAGCCAGGAGATCATACGGACTCAGATCGGCACGCTCCCTTATCTGCACGGCTACAAGCCTTCTCCCCTCAAGACCGGAGTAATACTGTACGACCGGAGCCGGGCATACCAGGGACTGAACCTTTACGTATCCGGGGGCAAACCCCCGGTCATCTTGACGGACATGGAGGGGAACGTACTCCATCATTGGGAGAATCGGCTGCCGGCGCCGGATTTAAAAGACGCCATTTTCAGGCATGGCCGCCTCTTCGCCAACGGGGATCTGCTGGTGATATTGGAGGACAGGGGCTTGCTGAAGATGGATAAGGATTCTAACACCGTCTGGTTCCTGCCCGGCCGATACCATCATGATTTTTCCATCGCCGAAGATGGGGACATCTATGTACTGAAGCGGCGGGAGGCCGAGATCGACCTGGGATGGATGGATCTGAAGGGTCCTTTTACAGAGGATTATGTCGTCATCATCAGCCCGGAAGGGGTGGAGAAAAAGAGTATTTCGCTTTTGGAATGCTTCCTGCACTCGGATTACAGCCCGGTGCTCCTTAACATTCGATTAGAGGAACACCAGGGGGATAACTTTCACACCAACACCCTGGAGCTTATCCCCGGGTCGGCTGGTGAACGCTTTCTCCCATTCCAAAAAGGGCATGCTCTGATTTCATTGCGTAACCTTCACACCATTGCCGTGGTCGATCTTCCCGGGGAAAAAGTCACCTGGGCGCTCTCCGGGATGTGGGCCCACCAGCATCACCCGACACTGCTCCCCAACGGGAATATATTGCTTTTCGACAATCTGGGGTTGAAAGGGACATCGCAGGTCCTCGAGTTTGATCCTTCCACGCAGAAGGTTGCCTGGGCGTATCGGGGAAACACGGACAACGGGTTCCGGACCGAGGACATGGGCTTTCAGCAGCGTCTGCCGAACGGGAACACGTTGATCACGGAGTCCCGCGACGGTCGGGTTTTCGAGGTCACGCCCGATAATGTGATCGTCTGGGAGTTCATCAACCCCCAGCGGGCCGCAGCCGACGACAGCCTGATTGCAGCTGTTTACGAGATGGAGCGCCTCCATCCCGATGAACTTGCCTTCCTTGGTGAAAACAACCGTTAAGCAAAAAGCAGCCTTATTACTTTTTGGACTGCTGTTGGGGCTCATACTCCTGGAAATAGGTCTGCGGGGCGCCGGATTTGTTCTCCTTTACCTCCAGGAACGAGATAACCGACAATCCCTGCAAGATAAGAGCGAATATGTCATCCTCTGTCTAGGGGAATCAACAACGGCAGTTGGAGGAAAAGACTCTTACCCGAAACAGCTCGATAACATCCTGAATGATAGAGGCGTGGGGAAAAAGGTTACCGTAGTAAATAAAGGGGTTATCGGTACCAATACCACTGCAATCGTTTCCCGATTGGCGGATTGTCTTAATACATACCAACCCGACATGGTGATTACCATGATGGGTATCAATGAAGGGTTGGGAACAACCAACATTGAAAATCGCGCAGATGCGGACACTGGCTTCTTTCTCAGGAATTTTCGCGTGTATAAGCTGCTTCGACTCCTCTGGGACCGTGTTTTTTTCAACATTAAGCTGGCAGAAACGGCCCGGCAAAGAAAAAAGGAAGTGGAAGAAATCCTTACGCTCGCTGAAACGGCGATCATCGGAAATGAATTGAGCCAGACTCGAACAAACTTTGACATTTTTTCAGAAGAAGTCGCGGCGATTATTGAAAAAGGGGACCGGTATTTTGACCAGGATAAATGGGAGGAAGCAGTCCCCTTCTACCGGAAAGCGCTCGAGTCAAACCCGGAAAATACTGCAATCCTCAGCAGGCTGGCAGCCTGCCTTCGAGAGCTGCAGCGGTTTAGAGAAGACAGGGAAATACTCCGGCAAGTGCTGTTGGTCGATCCTCAAAATCCGGACGTTTATATAGAACTGGGAAACTCATTTCGGAACCAGCAAGGATGGGAAGCAGCCGAGGTGTTTTATCGGAAAGCCCTCGCATTATCCCCGGACTTTGCCCAGGCTTATCTGGAATGGGGTCGATCATACAAGATGCAGGGAGATAGGAATAGAGCGGTGGAAATGTTCACAGAAGCAATGGAGCGCGACCCGGAAGATCTTTCCATCTATATGCAGTTAGCACACTATCATGATACGCTTGGCAACTATGACGAAGCCGAAAAAACGTTTAAAAAGGCCCTGGAACGCGATCCAAATTTTGCTGGTTGCTACGCTCAATTGGGACGTTTTTACGCTTGGCGGGGAAGAAATAAAGAAGCCGAAATAATGTGCAAAAAAGCGATCGAGCTCCACCCGGAGAATGAACTGGCCTATGCTGAATTAGGAGATATATACACAGCCCGAGGATGGCTTGAGAAGGCCGAAGAAATGTATCAAAAAGCGCTGGACATTAATCCTCTGAACAACATTGCCTTCCGTATTCTGGTCTTATGGTGCATCCGGGACGGGAGGTTTGAAAAGGCGGGAAAGTTGTGCAAAAAAATCCTTGAGATTAATCCTCAAGATGATAGGGCTCTCGGTATGCTGGCTATCTGTTATCAGTCACAGGGGAAAACAGAGCTGGCTGAACAATATTTCAAGAAAGCACATGGCTTGAGAGCACAATGTGTTAATTCAACCATCGCCGGAAATTATCAAAAAGCAAGAAAGCTGGTCACGGAAAGAGGAGTACAACTGGTCTGCGTGCAGTATCCGATGCGCAATGTGGAGAATCTAAAACGGATCTTCCCGGAACCGGAAGGGATCATTTTCGTTGACAATGAAGATGTTTTCAAAAGTGCGCTGCAGGAGGGGAGTTACGGAGATTATTTTACCGATTGCTTCGCCGGCGATTTCGGGCACTGTACACCCGCCGGCAACCATCTTTTAGCCGAAAATATTGCCGATACCATCCTTCCCGCCATTGAACAAAAGAAGGAGCCGGGCCCCGGGAGAAATTAATTGCAGACCGTCCGGTGTGTATCTACGGGCGTTGCTTTCCGATACCCCGCTGCCTGTCCCGGAAACCCTTCCTGGCCCCCCACCCCAGTAAACCCAGGATTACCATGCCCCAGGAGATCGCGGAGATTACCGCTCCGATCTTCCAGGAAGGTGGACTGAAAACCAGATTAATATGGTGCGTTCCTTCTTCAAGCCAGACCCCTCTCTGGAGATAGTTTACCCGATAGAGGGGGACCGGCTCTCCATCTACCCGCGCTTCCCACCCGGGATACCAGACTTCGGTTAGGACCAGCATGGCCGGCCGGGTTATCTCCACATCGATTTCCATCCGGTTCGGGTTGCTGAAATTCAGGCGGGTGATGGGGTTCGCGGCCTGGAGTTCGTTGAAGTGCTTGATGGATGCGGGATCCCGATTAAAAGAAGGGTAATCAGTAATCAGTGACTGGTAATCAGTTTGCCCCCCCCGATCACTGATTACTGATAACCGATTACTGCCCTCTGATAACTGATTACTCTCATCAATAAATACTCCCTTCCTCAAGTCCCCCTTCACCAGTTCCTCCATCGCCTCATCTTCCGAACATCTGACAACCCGGTCCAGGGTAAAGGCCCGGGGAAGAACTCCGGGATTGCGATGGAGATAAAAATCCGGTCTTGTTTCGATCTTTTCGGTCCTGCCGCCCGGAAAGGGGGTAGCGGGCCGGGAATCGAGAAGGCAGCCCACGGACATATTGCTTAAGAAATCCGGATGGATCGGGCGGGGAAACTCCCAGTAAAGCGGCCAGTCAACCGGGCGCCCATACGTTTCTTCGAACGCCTTCCTGAACCGCCTTTCCAGCGGCTTCATATCGTAGCCCATAAAAGCGAAGCTGCCTTCCAGGTAGGCAAAGTTATCGTGGAAAGGCTGGTCGGTCGCCCAGCGGAGCGAAGAGTCGTCTCGGAGCGCGGCCAGCGTCCCCAGCACTCTTTGCACCATCGGGTGAGACCGGGGGCCAAGACTCCGGCGGTGCTCGGGCCGGGGATCATGAAAGCGAAAGGTGCAGAAGTAAAATGCCGCGAACGTGAAGATCGATGCCTCCAAAATAACCAGCGCGGCCACCACAATTGCCCGGGGCATTCCCCGCAAACCCCGCCAAGTTAAAACAAGAATACAACCGGCCGCGACAAAGTAGAGGACCGGGCCTTTGATAAACCATTCCAGGTTGTCCCGGCGGATGATTTCATTCAAGCCGGGCAAAGAAAAACTCCCGCTCAACCAGCCCCGGACCCCGTCGTAACCGAAGAGCGCCAGAAGGCTGGAGATAAAAGCCAGAGCGAGGTACCCGCAAATAAGTTTTCGGGGCCAGCCCGTTGAAGCCCATTTGCCCGAGATCAGGTATTCCATCCCCAGACCAGCCAGCCAAGAGGTGGCGATCACCTGCAACAGCCGGTAGCGGATGGGGAAGGGAAACAGCGAGAGGATCGGAACCCCTTTATAGAAAAGATAATAAAACGGGGCATGCCTTCCCAGCATCAACAGCACGGAAAATATCCAGAGCAAACATGCAAATATTGCCCAGAATCGCAGTCTCCGGTGTCGGGCGCGTTTTACGACCAGGAGAACGCCGGCCAGGGCGAGAAAGGTGAGCAGCAGCCCCCCACCCAGGTTGGCGTCCCAGAACCGGACCCCCTGGGTAATCGAGTCCACCCAGTTGCGGTTATTGAGACCGCTTACGGTCCCGAAGAGATCGGGGATGAAGATGGTCGCCAAGTAGATCGGGGGCATCGAGCCGTCTCCGCCGGTCATCGCCTCATAGGTCTCCTCCAGATGCAGCTCGGTATGAGCCGACCCGTCGAGGGCCGAAACCCAGAAGACAGCGGAGAGGGCCAACCCGAGCAATACCGCTCCTCCCAGCTGGAGTGGAGCCCGGAAGAAACGAAGTTTTTTCTTCCCCCTGAGCCAGCGAAGCCCCAGCCCCAGGGCAAGCAACCCGCCCAGGAGGAGACCGTAGCCGACGTGGGGCGGCTGGGCAGCCAGCAGCATCAGGGCGAAGATACAGCCGCCGGCGGCGACCCTGCCGAAGCCGGCCCCTCGGTCCATCAGGACCACCGCCAGCAGGAACCAGGGGAGCCAGGCCTGGACGTTCACCACCGGGGGCCAGACATAAGAGTAGGAGAAGGCGGGGCTGAAAAGATACACCCAGGCGGCGATGAAAGCGGGGAAAGGACGCAGCCGAATCCCGAGGCGGGCCAGGGCATACATCCCGATGGCGGCCAGGGCGTAATGAAGAAGCAGCGGGATCAGACTGATTACGAGATAGGCCTGGTCGAGATCATCAAGGCGGCTGAGGAGGAGAAAGGGCCAGAGCGGCAGGTAGTAAGTATCGGCATAGAAGCGGGCATAAAATGGCTTGGCCCCGCACCAGGTTTCACTATCCCAGAGCGGGATCACACCGCTCTTCATATGGCGGGCCAGGTAATACTGCCAGGGGAAGACGTCCATCGCCACGTCATCGTGAAATATCCCCCGCCAGCCGATCAGGGCGGGCAGAAAGAGCGCCCATACGGCCAGGAAGAGGAAAATTACGGCTATGAGATCAGCTTTCTTCATTATAAATTAGCGAGCTTCGCTCGCTAATTTAGGTTAAATTTTTTCGTTTTGTTCACTATTGGTGATATCTATATCAATCACCGCATCGCTTGGTTTTCAGCTCGGATCATTGCCGGCGGCGAGAACGGAACGACAGCCGGATCAGCCCGAGCAGGGCCAGGAGTCCCGCGCCGGTCATCGCCAGCCCCGGTCCGATTGAAGACGGCCGGAACGCCATCTCGATCCGGCACTCCCCGGGCGGGCACCAGATCCCCCTCTGGAGGTAATTTACCCGGTGAACAGGGACCGGTTCCCCGTTCAAGGTCGCCCGCCAATCCGGATGGTAAACATCGGTCATCACCAGCATAGCCGGAGTCGAACTTTCCGCGTCGATCACTACCCGGTTGGGGTTGGAGAGATCGAGAGCGGTCACCCTGTTCTTTTCCTGCAGGCGTAAAAAATTCTCTTCCCCATCTGCTTCGTTCCCATCCCTTGGCACCGGATAGCTATCCGGCGAGGGGCGGGCGGCCCAGGTTTCCGGGTCGCACCAACCGATACTCCGAAGATCGGAATTGAGGAGGGCTTCTCTCTGTTCCTCTTCGGCGGCGGGGCGCCAGCGATCCTGGAAATAAATCCGGGGCAACGCACCGATTGCTTCGCAACCGAAATCGCCGTTGATCATTTTTCTATATTCCAAATGGGGATAATTCAATCGGGCGGACGACAGGAAATAACGCGCGCTCATATTCAGCCAGAACCGCGAACCCCATTTTCTGACCTTGAGTTCGTAAGGAAACCCCTCCGTCAACTCCTCGACGATCTCCTGGAAACGAGGGTCAAGAGGCTTGATATCAAACCCCAGCATCGAGAGCGAGTCGTCCCGCCAGGCCAGGTTATCGAAGTAGGACCGGTAGTAGAGCCTCCGGTAGAGGCCGCCTTCCCCTTCCCCCTCCGGTTGCCAGTTGAGAATTTTTTGGTAAATCGGGTCTTCGTCCGGTCCGATATATCGCTCGGCGTACATATCCCGGTAGCGGTGGTTGAGGACCCGGTTGTGATAAAACGCCCGGTAGGAGAAGAAGATCAGTTCCCCCGCCGCCGTTACGATGAGAAGGGTTCGCAGGTACTTTCCGCCCCTGACCCCGGCGATCAGAAGCAGCTAGCACGCCCCCAGAATCAGGTATAAGACCGGCCCGCGGATAAACCAGGGCCAATCCCCGAGCGCCGTCAATTGCCGGAATCCGGGCGAGAATAAATTACCCCTGATATCGGAATAAGGGGATACGAGAGCCAGACCGGCCAGCAGGAGAACGAAAAGCAGATAGATAACCGCCGGGCGGATCAACCGCGGCGGGCGATAGCGAGCCATAAGTTCGACCGAGACCCCGAGCAGGCCGGCCAGGGCGAAACACTCGATGCTCCGGAAGCGAACCGGATAAGGCATCCGGAGAACCGGGATCAGAACCCGGAAAAAGCCGTAAGCCGGGGTGTATCTTCCCAGGATCACCAGAACCCCGAAGATGAAGATGGCGAAAAAGCCCCACCAGTACTGCCGGAGAGAGCGGCCCCTTTCGTCGCCTCCCTTTCGCCCCGGGAAGCTGAGAAAGCCGGCGAAAACCAGGAATAAAAGGAACAGACCTCCCAGCAGATTAGCGTCGTTCAGGGTGAGGTTCATCCGGTGAGCCGCCCCCCAGGTATGGTGGCTGGTCACCCCCCCGAAGTAATCGGGGAGGAAGAGGGTGACCAGGTAAAGGGGGGGCATACTCTGGGCCAGCCTCGACAGCTCCTCGACCGCCTCTCCCGTCTCCACCCCCAGCATCCGAAGCCCGGAGATCATATTCCCCCAGTAAACCCCGGCCAGGAGAAAACCGATCCCGAAGAAGGCGATCCCTCCCCCGGCGACGCGCCAGACTACCTTCCAATCCTTCCTCTTCAGGCCCGGGATAACCAGAGTCAGACCGAAGAGAGCGGTAATGAAGAGCAGGTGCGCCAATACCGGGACATCGCCGGACGGGGAGACCAGGGCGAAGGCCCCCGCACCCAGGATCAGCCATCGGTACCGGCCGCTTTTCGCGAACCGGATCAGGCAGAGACAGAAGAGCGGGAGCCAGGCCTGGATCAGGACTTCCGGGGGGCAGAGCGAGAAATAGATCATCGCCGGGCTGAGTGTGTAAGCGAGGGAGAAGAGGAACGATCCCGGCCGGCCGAGTTCGAGTCCGCGCCGGCAGAAGAGATAGGAAAACCAGGCGGAGAGGAGATACGAAACCGTCAGGGGGAGCTTTATCAGCCAGAGATAATCGCGGACCGGATCGAGACCTCCCAGAATAAGAAAAATCCAGTTAATGGGAGCGAGCGCACTCTGGAAAGGATGGGCGTAAAAAGGGCTCGCCCCCGCCGTCAGGTGCGGGTTCCACCAGGGGATAATCCCCCGGACCAGGGCCCGGGAGAGAAACGACTGCTGGGGGTAGAAAAAAAACGCTATATCATCGAAGAAAAACTTCTCCCAGCCGGCCAGCAGGGGCAGGAAAAAGAGAGTTAGCAGCATCGTTAGGACAACAAAAGGAGGCCAGCGGCAAGAGATCTTTTGTTGTCCTTGGTCATTATTCATAAAAACCTAATTCGGAGAGCGCCAGGAAGTAATCCCGACTGTTGTCCGGATTGTTTACCAGGTAAAGCTTATAGAATCGATACGATCGATCCGGAGTAATGTTCCAATAAATCCACTCGTTGAGATTCGGATTGCGCGGACCTTCCAGGAGAGATACCGGCTCCCAATTGAGTCGATCCCGGCTTCCCAGTAGCAGTCCTCTTTTTAGAAATGCCTGAGGATTGTGGGGGGCGGGCAAGGCCGCCACGGTACGAACTCGGACAGCCCCTTCCCGCCCCAGATCGACTTCCAGCCAGGACGGGCGGGTAACAAAATCCTCCAAGACCAGGATATGCCAGATTGTGTCATAATTATCATCGATCAGATTCTCGGCTCCCAGACCCGGCCCGTTCTGATCGGAGACTCTCAGACAAACATCGCGAGCCGACAGAAGATTACCGGGTTTTTGGTCAGGAATTATTTGATCAGCTGCCTGAATCGGTTGGGCTGTCCCGACCTCCTTTTCCAGCCGATCAATGGTCCGGAACAGCCAGGAATATTCCATTTCCGCAAAGAACCAGTAGGAGCGGCGGGGATAATTTTTCCTTAATTCCTCCAATACCCCCGGCTGATCCCGATTCTTCCAGATGTCCATAACCATCTGTCGGGTCAGGTCGATCCCATCATTCTCCATCCTGGCGGTATGTGGATATAGCACTCCGATAGGGCGTCCGTGATCAAGATACCAGGAACGGCCGAGCACGATAAAATTATACCCGCTGAGCAGAAGAAGGAATATAAAAATAACCAGGCCGATCGGCTGATACCGTTTTTTCCGGGAAGGAAGAATCAAGGCGACCAATATTACCCAGAATACCGGGAAAAGCGTTCCGTAATAATAGCTTGATCGAACTGTTTTCCCTTTCTTGGTGAGAAGCATCGTTTCAAAGATAAAGAATAAAATGATCACCAGAAATACCCGGACAATTATTTTTTTCCTGGCTGAAGAAGCCCGGGAAAACATCAGCAGGAAATACCCCCCAAAAAAGGTGGGAATCAAAACGCTCAACGCGGATATTTCCAGATCCCCCGATGAGATTCTGATACTGATATAGTCAAAAAGAATGTTCCGGGCGTTAATCAGAATATTTAGCGGGACAAACTTTGCCCACACTCCGTATTCAGGATCGCCAAACGGATGGAGCTCGCACTGCCAGAAATTGAAATTTCCGAAACCCAAATTTTCGATTATTCGGGGAGCAGGCCAGGTCACAAAAAGAACAAAAATTACCGGTATCAAGCAGTAAGAGAAAATCCTCAACCATCTCGGCGGCCGGGAAAACAATAGAGCGGGGAATAAAACCGGTACCGCGATAAAAATGAACCAGAAGGATTCATCAAGAAAGAATGACATGAAAATACTTGATACCAGCAATAAGAACCACCCGGTATTTTTTCCCTCCCGATCATTCCCCCGGCAGGAAACGATAACAGAAGCGCAATAAAGGCAAAAAATAGCGGCAAAACGGGAGAGAGGTTTCCCGGGATGAAAAAACATCACGATCCCGGAAAGAAAACCGGTGGATAAATAATAAAGTGATATCCCCATCCAGGCGGAAATCCTGTTCCGGCTGAGATTATAGATGAGTTTCCAGAGGAAAATAGGGCTAAGCAATAGGCTGAAAACCCAGGTTAGAGACAAACTAAGGAGCGGCGGAAAATTCTGAAAAAAACAGTTTCTGAATTTCAGATCCACAACCGTCCATACATAAGATAGGAAACGGGTACGCATGGCCCCGTCAAAACTCCAGAAATCAAAGCCCCGCAAAAGATCTTCGGCAACCAGGTCGTGCCGGTTACCGAGCGCGATGGGGAGGTGGCGGCTGACCGTCTCCGGGTGAACCCAGGTCAGATTTGGCTCAGAGAGACAATAAACCACAAACAGCACCGAGAGGATAAAGATGAGAATATAAATTCCGGGGTGGGCGACGCCAGGATATTTTTTATCGAATATGTCTTTACCGCCGGTACCGGCGATATTGGTATGAGATAGATTTGATTTCACGACCAAAAATCAGGTGAAATAGTCAGAAACGCAGTCGGGGAAGTTTCAGGACTCCCCATCCCGTTTCCAGAATCCAGCGCAGTTCTCCCCAAGAGCGGGCTGAGCGCAGAATTCTCCAGATTGTGAGAGGGCGCCCGTAGAAACGCCGGTAGGCCCGCCGATAAGCGGAAGTCACCTCGGTAGGATTCATTCCCGGCAGGTTGAAGCGGGCCTGACTTCCGTAAAAACCCAGGGTAATCAAATCATCCAGATTAAAGAAAAGTTCTCCCTCTCTAACAATCTCTTCATACGCTTCAGTCCCGGGCAACGGAATCATACACGTGAAGTTGGCAATGTCCGGGTCCATCCTCAGGGCGAATTCAATCGTGTCATCCATGGTCTCTCGATTATCGTGGGGAAGCCCCAGGATGAAATTACCATATACCAAAATACCTCTTTTCCGGGCCCAGTTACTTACTTTCAAAACCGCTTCCAGGTCCAGATTTTTCCTGATTTGTTTCTGCATCGCCTGATTCCCGCTTTCGACTCCGATGGAAATCTTAAAAACTCCTGCTTTCTTCATGATCTGGATAAGTTCTTCGTCACAACAATCCGCCCGGATTCCATTCTGAATATTGATAGCCAGTTTAAAAGAGCGCAACCGGGTGAAAAGTTCTTTTGACCAGTCGAGCTTAACCCCCAGAGCGTCGTCCAGGAAATCGATCTGCCTGACGCCGAATTTTGCCACCAGAGTCTCGACTTCTTTAATCACTCGATCGACCGAATGGAAGCGGTAGCGGGTCCCGAATATGCTCTTATTGCAGAAAACGCATTGAAAAGGACAACCCCGGCTGGTAAAGATGGCGCCAACCGGACGTCGCCGGGACCGGCTCTTATATAGTTTCAAAGGGGGGAGAAGGTCCCAGGCGGGCAGCGGAAGCGAATCGATATCATCGATCAAGGGGCGGGGGTTCTCTGCCTTGATTTCCCCGTTCTCCATCCTCCATTGGCAGCCTCTGATCCCCAGAAAAGGAGTGGTCGCCCGATTTTCCTCTTTTTGGAGAATTTCCAGGAGCGTCTCTTCTCCCTCTCCGATCACGACCGCCGAAACAGCCGGATCTTTCAGACAAAATTCCGGCCTGGCGGAAGGGAAAGGACCTCCGAACAGGATATGGCCGCGGTAGCCTTTCCCCCGGATTAAGCGGGCAAGGGAGATGCCGGAGCGGTGGGTGATAATATTGGTGGAAAAACCGACAAAACGCGGATTACGGGAGATAATAAATTTCGCCACGGCTTCCTCCGACATCCGGAGGATATTGCTATCCAGCAAACCGACTGAAAAACCCTGAGAGCGGACATAGGCAGCCAAATAAGCAAGCCCCAGAGGAGGTTCAACCGTAGCCTCATTGATTCCGGAAGCCCGGACTGGAAATGGATTAACCAACAAAATATCCACAGACAAACTCCCTTCTCATCCTTCCGGCTTATTTAATACCCGGTGGCTGGGTGAGACGCAAATTACGGAATCGCTCGAAAATAATTCCTCAGCCAAAAACGTAAACCATCAGTGACAACCCGGGATTTTGATTTCCCCCCGGCCCGGACAAGTTCATTATTAGGAACCTCAATAATATTTCTTCATCCCAGTCTATGTCTATCACTATACGGGAAATCAAAAGACGGATCAATTGTACTTTCCCTTCTCGACCAAACGGCTGATCGGCTTGGGCAAACGGGGAGAAAATTTCCCCGAAAATTCGTGAATTTTATCTCGCAGGGGGTTCGCGATTTTGCTAACATTTATTCCGTGCCTCCTGTGGTTACCGGGCTGTTTCTCTCCAAACACACTCTACCATAGCACAGGCCGCATTGCTACTTGGGGTTTTTACAATCCGTTTGCCGTATAAACATTTAGATTATTCAGGCGTAAAAACCGGGAAAGTCCGAGAATATATTCTCGGACAGAATCAAGTCCTGCCCAACAATTTTATGGAGGTTGGCGGCGGGAGAGAACGATGGAACTGATGTGTAATCATTTGCAGACTGCAATCTCGGGATAACCTATGCCACTAAATCCAGATATCACCCCTTATTTCCATATCGATCCTTGGTATTCTCCCGATGAGCACAAGGCAGTCTGGGAAGAGTATCAACGCCGCCTGGAGAAGGTCTCGATCATTATTCCGGCTCGTAATGAAGAGAATAACATTGCCGACATCGTAAATTACTGCCGCCTCTATGGAGATGAGCTTATAGTGGTTGACGGGCATTCCACTGACGGGACCAGGAAGATAGCGGATGGGCTCGGCTGCCGGGTGATCGAGGACCACGGCAAAGGCAAAGGTGATGGCCTGAGAACAGCCGCCCAAGCGGCGACAGGCGATATTCTGGTATTTATTGATGCCGATTACTCACATCGGCCGGCCGATATTCCCCGTTTGGTAGCACCGCTATTGCGAGGGGAATCCGACCTGGTGATCGGCTCCCGGATTTCAGGAGGTTCGGATGAGGCTATGATTACTTTCGATCATCTGATCCGGTTGGTAGGTTCTCAAATGATTGCTTTTGGAATAGCACTAATTTTTGGCAAGCAAATCACGGAAGTGGAGAACGGGTTCCGGGCCATCAGAAGAGATATCTTTATTTCTCTGGAGTTGAAGCAGAATGACTTTACGATCGAACAGGAGATGGTTATCAGGGCACTTCGGAAACGCTATCGGGTGATGGAAGTTCCCACTCACGAATATGCCCGGAGGGGCGGTGAATCCAAGCTGAAGACAATACAGGGCTGGAAATTTATCCTCAATTTTTTCCAGGCCTTGTGGTTTTAGCCGTCCGCCGCCGGTAACCGGCATTGCCTACAATGATTTCATCGTACAGGAATTTGGCCTGGAATATCCTGCTGGCGAATTGTAATCGCTTGAAGCGACCTTACAAATTGCTGCTGGCGCTCACGTACCGATGCAATCTCCGATGCCGGTATTGTCAGATCTGGAAGAGACCGCCGGGAGCGGAGATGGAGATAAAGGAAATAGAAACTTTTTTCGCCCGGCAGCCGTATTTCTCCTGGATTGACCTGGGAGGGGGGGAAGTGACCCTCCGGCCCGATCTTCCCGAAATTATCAAAATTATAGTCTCCAGATCTCCGCATCTTGTCTTGCTCCACTTTCCCACCAACGGTTACCTTCCGGAATCGCTCTTTACCGCTGCCCGCCTGGTAAAGAGATTAAAGGTACCGCGTTTCATTGTGACAGTAAGCATCGATGGTCCCCCTTCGGTCCACGACCGGCTGCGGGGTATGAAAGGAAGTTTCTCTAAAGTTCTTGAAGCCTTTGAAGGATTGCGCCGCGTTGAAATGACCGAGGCGTATTTGGGGATGACCCTCGGAACGGAAAACTCCGGGTTAATCGAAGAGACGTTTCAATCCGTAAAAAAAGTGCTGGGCTGGGTGCAGAAATCTGATTTCCATTTCAATCTCGCCCACAATGCTTTTTACTACAACAACCTGGAAACCCGGGTATCTCCTCCAACAGACCTTGCCGGGATGCTCCGTCGGGTCAGCCACTGGCCCTCGCCGCGGTGGAGTCCTCAAAGTATACTGGAGCGTCGCTACCTTCGGCTGGCCGAACGGTATTTAGCATCCGGAAGGAGCCCCCTGCCCTGTTTCGCTCTGCGCGCTTCGTGCTTCATCGATCCTTCCTGGCAAGTCTATCCCTGCGTTGGTTATGAACGGACGCTGGGCAACCTGCGGGACAATGAATTCGACCTCTCCCGGGTCTGGAACGGACCGCGGGCGCGACAAATTCGGGAGGAGATCGAAAGCGGTAATTGCCCTCAATGCTGGACACCCTGCGAAGCTCACCAATCGATACTGGGGAACGCATTGTCGTTCATTAACAGAAGGAATTTCCGGGGACATCCATAGGACTCTGGAATTACTACTCTGGCCGTATTTTAGTTTGCATTGTTGCAGCCGGCATCCTTGAGAAAGAAGCACGTAAACTTGTCATTGCGAGGACCCCGAACGAAGTGAGGGGGACGAAGCAATCTCTTCTTATGCAATTGTTTGAGATTGCTTCGCCCCGATAAATCGGGGCTCGCAATGACTGTAGTCGTTGATGGAAAATACTATAACAGTCGGATTAATAACTTCAAACAACGACAGAACCCGGAAGCAAGCCGCTTCAGGAGAGATACCTGAGGTAATTCTTCCGGGCCCGCCAGAACATCCTCATCACCTCAAACCAGGAGATCGGTTTCTCTGACTTGTAGCGCCACATCGAGGAAATCACGAAAAACCCGAAGAACAATCTCGGGCTCCGGATCCGGACCAGCCGACGGAAGAGCGGGATCAGGAACGGCAGCTTCATCGCCAGGTGAGAGATCTTCTGGACCCGCTCCACCTCCTCGATCCCCGGGTAGTTGAAGACGCTGTTGAGGTGGACCCCCCTAAACTTCTCGCTCTCGAGGTATCCGGGCTCGAGAATCCCGGCCTCCAGGGCCATCTTCTCGATCCCGCTTCGGGGGAAGGGCAGCAGGATATTGGAGCACATAAAGTCGGTCTGCAGCCGGATGTTGAACCGGATGTTCTCAAAGGCCTCCTCCACCGTCTCGAAGGGAAGGCCGAAGATATTGGTGGTCTGGAGCTTTATCCCGTGCTTCTTCACCAGCCGGGCGCATTCGATCATCTGCTCGTCGGTTACCCGTTTATTGAGAACCTGGAGCCGCTTCTCCTCGTTCGCCGTCTCCACCCCGAAGGTCACCGTGTGGCAGCCGGTTTCCTTAAGGAGAGCAGCCAATTCCTCGTTCATCGCCGGGGCCGTCACCGCGCAGAAAAAAGGCAGGCCGATCTCCTCTCGGTAGAGCCGGGAAAATTCCTTCAGCCATCCAAGGTCGAGGACGAAGAGATCGTCGAGGAAACAGACCGACTCCATCCCGTATCGCTCCTTCACCGTCCGAATCTCCCGGATCAACTTGGACGGCGATTTCCTCCGGACGTATTTCGCCCGCCCTTGGTAGAGGTCCCGGTAAACCTGGTGGCAGCAGAAAGAACAGGAGTAGGGACAGCCGCGGGAGGCGATGAACTGCTTTAACTTCTCGTCGCGGAGCGCCGGATACTTCCGGAAATATATCTCCCGGTCCTCGTCGGGGAGGCCGTCGAGGTCAGGGACCAGGCTAGGCTGATCGGATTTGAGAATTTTCCCATCCCGCTTCACCCAGAAGCCATCCACCACTTCCGGCCGGCCCGTCTTCTCCAGACCCTTGAGGAAAGCGGGAAAGGAGTACTCCCCCTCCCCCACGCAGACCGCGTCCACGGCAGAGTGCTCGATCATCTCCGGCACCGCGGTGGCGTGGATGTACCCGGCGACCACGGTCAGGGAGGGCAGCCGCCGCTTGATCTCCCCGGCGGTCTCCATCATCCAGCGGTATTCGTGGCTCATCACCGGCAGGGCCAGCACCTCCGGCCGGAATTTGACCACCGCCCCCACCGGATCTTCCTCGAGGTCGCCGACAAAGACCTCCCGCTCGTACTCTCCCGGGAGACAGGCGCTGATCGACATCACCCCGAAATAGGGGAAGGGATATTTCTGCAGAAAAGCGATCCTCATAAAATTAGGCCGGGTATAATTGATTGAAACGGCGCAAGCAACTGTTTTTCTCCGCCGATGGTTTAAATATCCGATTGCCGGAAGGGGTCAACCGGTGCAGCCGGGAATCGGACCGGCATAATAGACGAAATCGCGATCACCCGCATCTCATACTTCTGTGAGATATGGAACAGGCTATTCCGGCCAGGAAGCCGATACCGCTGTCTTTTTCCCTGCGTGCTGGTCCGCGATAACTTCAAGCTCCTGAATGTAGGCCCAGGCCGACCAGATCGGATATCGGGATTTATGCCGGCGGATGGCCTCTGGATCTTTCCTGTCCCGCCAGATCGTTCGGGAGGTGACATAATCCATCTCGCCGACATTTTCATAGAGGGTCTGGAGAAATCGGATGTCTTCGTTGATCCGGAGGAAATTATACGCCATCACCATCATCAGGAAAAGAAGCAGCAATTTGTTCAATACCCCGCGGAAAAATCCGGAGTTGCGAGACAAAAGCACCGCCAAAGGAACCGGGAGGAAAATTGCCAGCAAAGCCCCATAGTACAGGGAATACTTCAGGATGTACCCTTCTTCCCAATATACCCTGGCGATGGCATGGCTCATGAATATGACATAGATTATAAACACGGCGACAAAGCGTAAAACCAGTCGGCGCAACGAGGGAGCCAGATTCTTGAACTGGAAGGCGAAATAGACAAGCAGTATCGCCAGAAATATGATCCCGCGCCAGAACCAACCCCAGGGTACCAGCTGTGTCCAGAGCAGATTACGCGCGGTGAGCAGAAGGTAACGCGGGCCGAAAAAAGTCGGCAGCAAGGGACCGGCTTCCGGATCCTGAGTATAGTCGTGGAAATAGTCAACAGATACACCTCCGGGCGTGAGTAGATTCAACAGATATGGGCAAATTACGAAAGTGAAAAAAAATGCCATTATCAGGAGCGCCAGGTAACCGATGAGCGGAAATTTCCTCTTCCGCCAGGGGCAAAAGATCTCCGGGAAGAGGACGGGAACCATAAAATAAAAGAACCAGGTTGTTTCATCGGTAAAAAAAGCGAGTAACATAACGGCGAGCATCAGGAGAAACCGCCGCCGCGCGCGCGGCGAGAAATAAGAGTCGGTCCGAACCTGGTGATCAACTATTGCCCCCAGGTAAAAAACGACAAGGCAGAAAAAATTAGCCAGCGGCTTGGCCGGGAGAGCCATCTTGTTGATCCCAAACAAATTACCCGTGGACAGGGTAAAAAGAATGGTCGCGATCCAGGCCGCCGAGCGATCCCCCGTCAATTGATGCCCCAGCTTGAACATCATCAACGGAGATAAGAACAGAACAAATAGCCAGACCAGAGAGATGCTCGGGTGGGGCGGAATGTAGTTGAAGAGCCAGATCCGGACCTTGGTGTCAACCAGGGAAACCAGGTCTGTAAAATATCGCAATCGGGTGATCGGACCGATCTTGTACCCATCCCAACCATCCTGGAAAACCCGGGTAAAATCTTCCCAGCGCAACTCGGGGCCGTTGGCGATCGCCCGGGGGAAAAATTTATGCGCGTTGTCGAAATCCTGCCAGCACAGGCTGTAGGAAAGCGCGAGGTAAACCATATAGGCAAAGGCGGCCAGGAAGAGCACTTGATAAAACCGGCCGCGGAGAACCCGGGCAATAGTGTTGACCGCTGGTTTCAATCAACTTTCTCCAGTAACGGTTCGGAACGGCGCGGCGCGAAATAGATTAAATAATTTTTGCACCCGGAAAACCCCGTTTGGATTATTCACCGGCTGACAGATTTTCAAACCTGGCCGCTTTTTCATTCGATTCCTCGAGAAAATATCCGAGTCTCCTAATCCTAGAATCTATCAAACACTGGCTGTTTGGATCTTCTTCAGAACCGGACGAGCGCAGGCGAAAAACCAGCGACCTGGCCCCGGCATAGCATCCATCCAGCTGAAACCTGATTATGCGATATTCCTCGGTGGATTTCCAGCCCAAGGATTGCGCCCGCTGGTCCAGTTCTTCCATCTTCTGATAACTAACGGCCAGTCGTTGGTAGATAGGATCTTCCGACAGCGGCTTTTTCCAGGGCGATTCCCTGCGCAGGGTTTCCCAGGTATCCGTCTTCAGCCTCCCCCTCTCCTCGACCCCCGGGGGGTACGGCCAGTCCCCCCCGCAACCGCCCAGGAAACAGAACGCGGCCAGCAACAATATCGGGAAAAAAGTTCCCGCTTCGGCAGGCTGACCGGATGGACGGGACCCTATGAACTTCTGCCTGTACGCGGGCGGAAAAACAATCTTCATAGATGCAACCTGATCAGGAACATTGAAGTGCCGGGGCCATCTCATTTTATTATCCCCGGACTTCCTTGTCGTGGCACTCCGATATTTGGTTCCTTTCGCTTCCTCTCCTGACGATAATAATAAGCGATATACAGCAACAGAGCCAGCACCGTGCCGTAGGAAACAACAAATGGAAGCACGAACTTCCAGTGACGGGAATTGAAATAAAAGCGTACCCGGTGTTTGCCCGCCGGGATTTGAACTGCCTGCAGAACATTATACGCCCGGATGAGACGGGCTTTTGCTCCGTCGACTTCAACACTCCAGGGGAAGAACCAGAATTCGGAGAAGACCACTACGGCTGGACGGGGAACAGTGACATCCACGGTCATCTCGTCCGATTTGCGCCTGACGAGGGATATATCTTCTTTCCCTTCCGAAAACTCGGCGGACGGTTTTATCACGGAGCCGGTGTCGGCATCGTTGAGATACGCTGTTTTCTTTACTTCCAAATCTCCGCCGGCGAGGCCCTCGAGAAAGGCTTTATCCTCCATCAATTCGGTTTGATAACGGATAAACACTTCCTTCTCCACTCCGGGGTTGATTCTCACGTGCTCATCCACCACCTCGAGATGCTCCAACCCTACTTTACTAGTGTCCTCCTCATCCCAGCTGGCAAAGTACCCATCGAGGTCGACCAGATATTTTACATTAAGCAAATCCCACATCGGATTGGCCCAGTCGGCAAATATTACTTCCTGGAGTTTCTTTACCCGCAACATCTCCTCATCAAAATAGAAATAGGGAAAAATCGGGCGGATACCATCAGAGATCGC
>JAZDIV010000044.1:0-11636 GCA_043804695.1 PVC group bacterium
CTTTGTTTCCAGGGGGGGTGTTGTGAAAGATAGCGGCTGATTTCCCGGGCGGCCAGCTCCGAGCCCTGAACGGTAAAATGGCAGTCGTCGTAAAAGACATCGGTGGTGCGGGGGAAGCCGGCGGCCAGGTCGATGCACTCGACGCCCCGCCACCGGCAGAAACTGACCAGGAACTGATTGTATCTCTCCAGGCCGTCCGCGAGCGCCCGGGCTGTATAGTAGGGCTGCCCCCGGCTCGTTTTGAACGGTCCCACCCCGCCCATCCAGAGCCGGTTTTCTTCCTCGGGGGACGGATCTTTCTTCCAGAGCGCGGGCTGGGTGACGAAGATGAGCCGGACGTCTTTTATGGAGGCGAGGTCGATCAGTTCCTGGATGTTGGAAAGATACTCCCGCAGTGCCGGCCCCAGGTCCGGGAGCCGGTCGATCCGGATAGCGGAACTCCGGCGGTTCTCGCGCCAGAGAGCGACCATTTCTCCCCGGGCATCCTGGGGGCGCTCGGAGAAGAATCGTCTCCCGATCCGTTTGGCCACCCGCCAGAGGCCGGTCCTTTTATATAAAGGAGGAGGGGGGAGGGAAAACTGATAGGGGACGAAAAGGAAAGCGTGATCGAGCTGACGGGTCTCCGCTCCCGGTTGTTTCAGGTAGAGGGGATCGAAGGTATCCCCCTGGCGGAGCCTGAGCAGAAGATCGTTGACTCCGAGCAGAATGATGACGGCATCGACGTCGAGGGGGGACCGGAGGGGGAGGTATTTCAGATGGCAGATGTGATCCCGGCTGTTCATCCCGCTCCGTCCGCCGTTGCCGACCCAGGCCTGCAGCCGGGGCTGCTCCTGCTGCAGGTTGGAGAGGATCAACCGGGGCCAGGTGGCTCTCTCATCGAGATAGAGGCACTCGGCAGCGCTTCCTCCCAGAACCAGGGCCCGGTAGTCGTCGTTGGGGGCCGGATTGTAGCTTCTCAGTCCGTAGGAGTTGGTCCGAAACCAGACCCGGGGGCTGGTCCCCGGCAGGATCTCCTGGTCCGGGGTAAACGTTTTCTCCAGGCCGGGCGGCCAGATATAGAAGTTGTCGGAAGGGGGTATCAGGTGAGAGGCAAACAACTCAAGCAGGAGGATGGCGATCAGGACAATGATGATCAGCATGGATGTCTTGAGCACCCGCAGTTTGGCGGCGATCTGCATGATAATTTTTGCTCCGCAAAAATACCACGACAACCGGGATGCAGCAGGCTAACTGCATTAATTCCTGTTGTCAAGCAGGGCTTTTTTCACTAAGGTCATATGCATGAACTCCAAATGTACTGCATCAGAATTTTCAATAATTATGAGCCACCAAGGCACTAAGTCACCAAGAAAAAAGAAGAATGTGTAAAATAAACATGCTTTGGTTCTCCTAAGTGTCTTGGTGTCTTAGTGGCATAAGGTATGTATTATCTGATATATAATTACCTGTTTTTTATCGGGCTGCTGCTGGGGCTCCCGTTTTTATTGTTCCGGATGGCGACGGCCCGGCGATTCCGCGCCGGTCTCGGCGAGCGGCTCGGGTTTTACGGATCCCGGAGAAAACAGCTGTTCGGCCGGAGATCGGTCTGGATCCAGGCGGCTTCGGTGGGAGAGGTGACCGCCGTCATCCCCCTGATCGATCTCCTCGGAGAGGAATTTCCCGGGGACGCCATTGTTCTCACCTGCCAGACGGCGGCCGGCCGAGCCGTTGCCCGGGAAAAGCTGGGGCCGCGGGCGGTGGTCCTCCTCTCGCCCCTCGACCTGGGGTGCATCATCCAAGAGCTGATCCGTCTGATTTCTCCCCGTATTTTGATCCTGGTTGAAACCGAGATCTGGCCCGGGATGCTCATGACCGCCCGGAAGAACGGCGTCCCGGTCGCCGTCGTCAACGGGAGAATTTCCGCCGCGTCGTTTCGGGGTTACCGGCGGATCGGCCCCCTGGTCCGGCCGCTGCTGGCGATGATCTCCTCCTTCGGCATGAGGTCCGCCGAAGACGCCGCGCGGATCACGGAACTGGGCGCCCCTCCCGCCCGGGTCAGGGTGACCGGGAACATCAAATTTGACTCCCTCCCCGCACCCGATCTGCCCCCCGGGATGCGCCAGGCACTGGAACGGCGCCTCAACCGGCACGGAGACGAACCGCTGATCATCGGGGGGTCCACGTTCGAGGGGGAGGACGCGATCCTGTATGAGGCGTATCGCCGGCTCCGGCCCCGATTCCCGGGATTGCGGCTGATCCTGGCTCCGCGTCATCTGGAGCGGGTCCCCGGGGTTGTATCCTTCCTCCGTTCCCGGGGAGCGGACTGCGCTCTTTTCTCCCGGCTCCCGGCCGGGGGAGGAGGCGGAAAAACGGATGTTGTGGTTCTCGATCAGATGGGTGTATTATCAGAACTCTACGGCTTGGCCGCCCTTGTCTTCATCGGCAGGAGCCTGCGCGGCGGCGGCGGGCAGAACCCGATCGAGCCGGCCGCCTTGAGCAAGCCGATACTCTTTGGCCCCCAGATGGACAATTTCCGGGAGATAGCCGATAATCTTATCTCTGCCGGCGGTGCGGTCCTGGTGGAAGATGAGAACGCGTTGCCGGTGCAGATGGCCTCCCTTCTTTCCGATTCCGCTAGACGGGAGCGGATGGGGGTAAATGCCCGCCGGGTCGTGGAGAGCTGCGGGGGAGCCAGCACGAAGAACCTGGAACTGATATCCCGGATTATTAATGATTAGTTTCTGCTTTATGATAACCAAAGATTACCGTTGTGGCGTGAACAGTTGGTCTTGAACCGTACCTCTGACCGTTTCCCATCTATTATATCTATTATATATCTAGCAAGATGTGATTAACCTAAATTAGCGCCGCAGGCGCTAATTTAATATGAATACCAGAGAAAGAATTGAAAGGTATTATCTGCGGGTGCTGGCGGGGAGGAAGAGAGGCTTCCCGGTCCGTCTCTTCAAGGGTCTGCTCTGGACGATATCCCTGATCTACCTGGCTGCCATCCAGATCCGGTTCGTTCTCTATCGTTTCCAGATCGCCAAATCCCGATCGGTTACGGCCTGGGTGATCAGTGTCGGCAATATAACACTGGGAGGAACCGGGAAGACGCCGGTGGTGGAACGGCTGGCGAAATTCCTCCAGGCACGGGGGAGAAAAGTCGCCGTTATCAGCCGGGGGTACCGGCGCAAAACGGGTCCGCGCTGGCGGCGGCTGCGAGAAAAGATGCTGGGCGCCCCGACCACCCGGGTGGTTTCCGACGGGCAGAGCATCCTCCTTAATTCACAGGTAGCCGGCGATGAGCCCTACATGCTGGCAATCAATCTCACGGGGGTGCCGGTTCTGATTAACCGGAACCGGGTCAAAGCGGCCTTATACGCGATCCGGAGGCTGAAAGTCGACACCCTGATCCTGGATGACGGGTATCAGTATCTCGGTTTGAGAAGAGATCTGAATATTGTGCTCATCGACGCCGAGCGCCCTTTCGGCAATGAGCATCTTTTCCCCCGGGGGATGCTCCGGGAGCCGCTGCGCAACCTGGCCCGGGCCGATTTGATCCTGATCACGAAAGCCGTTGCGGGCGGGCAGGAGGAACTGAAGAAGGAGTTGCGGCGGTATAATCAGCGGGCGGAGATACTGGAGTGCCGCCATAACCCGGTCTATCTCTATGACGTCCGGACCTCCCTGAAGACATCGCTGGATTTTGTCCGCGGGACCCGGACCGCCACTCTGGCCGGGATCGCCCAGCCCGAGGGATTCGAACGGATGCTCTCCGGCCTGGGCGCCGCCGTCATCTTCTCCCGGCGGTTTGTGGACCATCATTTCTACAGCCAGCAGGAGCTGATCGACATCCTCAACAAGGCCCAGCGAAGAGGGGCGGAGATCCTGGTCACGACCGAAAAAGACGCCGTCCGTTTCCCGCGTCTCCCCCCCGGGACTATCCCGGTCCTGGCGATGCGGGTCAGGATCGACAGCGTCGCTGAAGGGGACAATTTCGACACCGAGCTTCTCCGCTTCCTGCGGGAGAGAAACCAATAATAAATTAGCTCGCTGCGCTCGCAAATTTATGTGAGCCCTCCCGATTGAATCAATCAGGGGGACGGATGTTGGTAAAATTCCGAAGATGTTCTCATACTGGTCATTGCTGCTCCTGGGTGGATGTGTCTCTCTGCTGCCAACGCGGGCGGCCCGTTTCCTGGGGCGTTTTCTGGGAGGAACCGCGTTCTATCTCGACTTCCGGCATCGCTCCATCGCTCTTGATAACCTGCGCCGCGCTTTCCCGGGCAGGCCGGAAAGTGAACTGCGCCGCCTGGCGCGCCGTTCCTTCAGCCAGCTGGGGTTCAATTTGATTGAGCTGCTCCGGGTTCCGACATTCTTCCGACCGGGCTGGCAGAACAACTTTACCGTTCAAGGTGATGAGCATGTCCGGAGGGCGTTGGAACGGGGGAAGGGGATCGTCTTTGTTCTGGCGCATTTCGGCAACTGGGAGTATCTCGGTTTCATGCCCCGCCTCCTCTCTTTCCGGGGAGGAGCGGTGGGACAGAAGATCAAGAACCCGGCCATTGACGGGATGATCAAAGACAGACGCGAGCTGATCGGCCTGGAGCTCTTCTCGAAACGGGAGGTGGCCGCTTCAATCGCCGGATATCTCGCCCGGAACGGAGCGGTGGCCATCCTGGCGGATCAGCGGGCCCGGCGAATGAGCGTGGAGGTCGAGTTCTTCGGGCGTCCCGCGCCGACCACGGCGGCACCAGCGATCCTGGCCCTGAAAACCGGGGCCGCCCTGATCCCGGTATTTATTTATTCCGAGAACCGGGGCCGGTATCGGGCGGTTTTTCAGCGGGAAGTCGAGGCGGTCTCCCCTCTTTGCTTGAAAAAGGCGGTGGAGGAGCTGACCCGGCGGTTTACCGCGGTTTTTGAGGAAAAAATCCGCGAACGGCCCGATCTCTGGTTCTGGGTGCACCGGCGGTGGGAGAAATAGCTATACCCTGCTCGAAAAGGATTTCGAGCAGGAAATCCTAAATCCTAATATCGAAATTCTAAATAAATCCAAAATCCAAATGACCAATTATTCACATGTCGCGGTGCTTGGCGAAATTGTTTAAAATTTATGATTTTGAATTTGAAATTTGTGATTTGTTTGTTATTTGGGATTTGGAATTTGTCATTTAGTCGTATCGGACAGCGTTTATATCCATAATTAACGTCTGTCTACAGAAGATGCCAGATATCCATAATATCTTGATCCGGTCGCCGAACTGGGTGGGCGATACTATCTTCGCTCTCCCCGCGGTGAGACGATTGCGGGAGACTTTCCCGGCGGCCCGTCTCAGTATCCTGGCGGCCGGCAGCCTGGCTCCCCTCTGGGAGCTGGCCGGGGAGTTCGACGAGATCATCGCCTGCGATCTGAAAGGCGGCCGGCGGGACCTGGCGCGGAAATTCGCTTTGATCCGGATGCTCCGCTCCCGGCGGTTCGACCTGGCGGTGATCCTTCCCCGTTCTTTTGAATCCGCTCTCTGGATGTTCCTGGCCGGCATCCCCGCCCGCTGGGGATACGCCGAGGAAGGACGGTCGTTTCTTCTCACCCGGGCGAGCCGGTCGCCTAGGGGCTACCGCCGCACGCACCGGAGCGATTATTATTATCATCTCATAGATCACGCCGCGGGCGATGAACCGGCCCCGCCGGGGCGCCTGAAAATCTCCCCGCCGCTCCTGGCCCGGGCCCGGGAACTGGTCCGACGGGAAGGCGGTGGCGGCGCGGAGCGGCACCTGGCGGGATTTCACCCCCGGGCCAGTTACGGCCCGGCCAAGTGCTGGCCGCTGAAAAAGTTCATTCGCCTGGCCGACCGGCTGGTTCATGAAAGGGGGATGGCTGTTCTTCTGTTCGGGTCCGGGAAGGAAAAAAAAATGCTGCAGGCCATCGCCGACGGGGTCGGCGGAGGGGCGATCAACCTGGCGGGGCGGACGGATCTGAAAGAGCTGGCCGCCCTGATCACGCTCTGCCGGTTTTTTGTCGCCAACGACTCCGGACCGCTCCACCTGGCGGCCGCTCTCGGTGTGCCGGTCATCGGCCTTTACGGTTCGACCGACCCGGCGGCGACCGGGCCGCGGGGGGACAAGGCCCGGATTATTTATAAAGCCGCCGCCTGCAGTCCCTGCCTGAAACGCACCTGCCCGGTTGATTTTGCCTGCATGGGAAAAATAACTCCGCAAGAAGTGCTGGCGGAGATCGATTCCCTGCTTGCCAACCCGGAGTATTAACCGATCTACATAACCACTACCAGGGCAACTTATAAATTTACGACCGAAGGGAGAAAATTTACAATGGAAATTGAGACATTCGTCCTCTGTGACGCGGCGACCGACTACCGGGGGAAGTTGAATATTCTGGGGACTTTCGACACCATCTGGGCCGCCGGCCTGCCGGTGGTCTGGCCGCACTGCGCTCTTGCTCTCCGGGTGCGCTTCACGCGGATCGAAGCCGGCGAGCATCGGGTGCGGATTAATTTCATGGATGGGGACGGGCGGGCGGTCCTGCCTCCCCTGGACGGGGCGGTTCAGGTGACGTTTGCTCCGGGGGCCTCGACGATGGCTGCCAACCTGATCCTGAATATGGAGCGGATCCGGCTGGAGCGGCCGGGAGAACATGCCATTACGCTGGCAATCGACGGGCGGCAGGAGCGGTCCCTGCCGCTCTACCTCCGCTTGCGGGAAGAAGAATCCGCGCCCGAGGAAAAGGGCGGAGCAAGCTAATTGGTGCCGCTTCGGGATTCTAGAAAGATAAATCCAATAGTGTAGGATCGTCCTTTCGCTTCGCTTCAGGACTTGTAGGATTAGAATGCCTTCGGCATTCTTTGCCGTAATTGTAGGATCGCTTCGCTGGCAGTTCGGCAAGCCTTGCCGAAGGCAAGGCGATACTACATTTACTACATCTACTGCAAGTCCTGAACGGAGTGAAGGACGATCCTACATAAATTTGCGAGCGCAGCGAGCTAATTTATATGCAGATCCCCCGGAAAATTCTGATCGTCAAGCTGGGATCGATCGGGGATGTGGTCAACACGTTGCCCCTGGTCAATGCCCTGAAGGAATCGCGGCCCGACGCGAAGATCTGCTGGCTGATCGAGCCGAAATCTTTTCCCGCCGTCGAGGGCCACCGGGCCGTGGACCGGTTTATCGTTCATCACAGAGGGGGAGGGCTGGCCGCCGCCCGCGCCGCGCTGGGCGAAGTCAGGGACTTCCAGCCCGATCTCGTGATCGACCTTCAGAGGATACTGCGGAGCTCATTCTTCACCGCCCTGTCCGGCTGCCGGGAACGTTTGGGGTTCGACCGGAAACGGTGCAAGGAATTCTCCTGGTTTTTTACCAACCGCAAGATCCCCCCCCGGTCTCCCCGGCGGCATATGGTACTCCAGTATCTCGAGTTCGCGGCATTTCTCGGTTTCTCCCCGGCCGCTGTCCGCTTCCGGCTGCCGGTATCGGAATCCGACCGGTCGGCGGCCCGGGCTCTCATCCCCGGATTTTTCCTCGATCCCGGCTTCATCGCCCTCAATATCGGCGCGGCCAAGGCCGCCAACCGCTGGCCCCCGGCGCGCTGGTCGGAGCTGGCGGGCCGCATCCTCACCCGGACGCCCTATTCGGTGGTCCTGACCGGCGGCGAGCGGGACGCCGCCCGGGGAAACGCTGTCGGCGAGCGGCTGGGAAAAGAGGAGAGAGTAAAGGATTGCACCGGGCAAACGTCGTTAAAACAGCTGGGGGGTCTTTTCACGCTCTCCCGGGCGGTCGTCTCCGGGGATACCGGGCCGATGCACATCTCGTCCGCCCTGGGGATCAGGACCATCGGAATCTTCGGGCCGGCGGATCCGGGCCGGACCGGGCCCTTTCGCCACCTCGACCTGGTGGTCCGGGCCGGCGCGGCCTGCTCGCCGTGCGGGAAACGGCGCTGCCGTTCGGCACAGTGCCTCGATGAGATCACGGCTGGGATGGTCTTCTCGAAAATTTTTCCATCATCCCGGCATGCCGCCGGGGTGACGGAAAAATTTAACGATTAACCTGGATTATTCATGAAAATTAAATGCAATGATGTATGATCTGTCGAAGATAAAAGCCGCTCTCCCGGAGGGGTTTGGCTGCCTTACGGCGGGCGGGAGAATATGCATTTTCCAGGACCGCTGGGAGAATGAAATCAGGCGCCTCGATGAAAACGGGCTCCCGACGGGAAGCGAACGCGGACATCTCCGCGGCCGGGGTCATCCGGCGGTGCTTCCCGTCGGCCCGGAGAAGCTGGTCGTCCGCCACTACTATCATGGCGGCATATTTCGCCGCCTGACCCGGGATCTTTTTCTGAATCTGCGGCGCCCGCTGAACGAGATAAGCATCCTGGCCGCCGCCCGGAAAGCCGGGATCAGCGTGCCCGAACCGGCGGGCCTTCTGATCGAGACGGTACCCCCCGTCTTTTGCCGGGCGGATCTGGTTACGGTCTATGTCCCCGGCAGCCAGGATCTGCTGGCCTACTACCGGGAATTTCCCTTTTCCCCCGGCTTCGGCGACCGCCGGGAGAAGCGCCGGATCATCGCCGCCGCCGCCCGGGAGGTGTCCCTCCTCCACCGGGCCGGCATCGTCCACGGGGATCTCCAGGTAAAGAACATCATGATCCGGAAGACGCCGGCCGATCTGAGGATTTTTATTCTGGACTTCGATCGGGCCCGGAGAACGGCGATCCCCGGCGCCCGGGTCCGGAAAAACCTCCTGCGCCTCTACCGCTCCTTCCGGAAGATGAGTCTCTCCCTGCCCCGGGTCTCGAGATACGATCCCGTCCGTTTCCTGCGGGCCTATGCCCCGGAAGAGAAAGAGTTCCGCCGGAGCACCGTCGGAGCCGTCCGCCGCCGCCGCTGGAGGGAGAGACTCCATCTGCTGAAGTGGAAGCTGTCATTACGACTGGGCGGAGGCCTTTATGCGCGGCCAATGTCCGGGATAAAGAAGAGAATGGAGCATAAATAAATACCGACCTGTCATAATTTTCTCTTTCCAATTGAGTATAAAAAACTTTAGTTAATATTTTTCCGAAGGAAAAATAAAATAGTGAAGATCGCCTTCTGCATCGAGAATTTTATCATCGCCCGGGGCGGGGCCGAGCAGTATGTCAACGACCTCTCCCGGCTCCTCTCTGAAGGCGACCACGAGGTTCATATCTTCACCCGCAAAAGCCGGAAAAAAAGCGAGGGGAATCTGCATATCCATATCTTGAAGTGCTGGCCCCGGCCCCGTTTCGCCATGGCGCTCTGCTTTGCCCGGCAGTGTCGCCGGGAGGTGGCCGCCGGCGGTTTTGATATCGTTCATTCATTCGGACGGACCTGGGGGATGGATGTTTTTCAGCCCCTGGGGGGGTCTCAAATGGCCGGTTTGGTCGGGAACATCCGTTCCATCCCCCGGCTGCCGAAACGGATTCTCAAGGTCGCGACCTACCTGTTCAGCATCCGGCGGATAGCGTATTTTTATATAGAAAAGGTTCAGATCCGGGAGGCGAAGATCGTGATCGCGATCTCGGCGATGGTGAAGAATGACCTGATCCGGTACTGTCGCCTGAGCCCGGAAAAGGTGAGGATCGTCAGGAACGGGGTCGATCTGGAGAAATTCCACCCTCGCAATAAAAATCTTTACCGGGACAAAATCAGGCGGGTGCTCGGTTTAACCGATGAGGATGTTTTCGTCATTTTTGTCGCCCACAATTTTCGCCTCAAGGGGCTGCAGGCCCTGCTCCGGTCCCTGGCTTATCTCAACGATCGCTGTCCCGGTCATCCGTTCAAAGTCGGCGTGCTGGGGGCCGGAAAAATTAAAAAATACACGTCCCGGGCCCGGAAGCTGGGGGTGGCCGACAGGCTGATCTTCCTCGCCAGCAGCGAAGAGCCGCCCCGTTATTATGCCGCGGCCGACATCTCCGTTCACCCGAGTTTTTATGACCCCTCGGCGCTGGTGGTTCTGGAGGCGATGGCCAGCGGCCTGCCGGTCATCACCACCACCTATTGCGGCACTTCGGAGATCATCCAGGACGGGCGGGAAGGATATGTGGTCGGGACACCGTACGACATCGCGGGGCTGACCGACCGGATTCTCCGTCTGTCCGACGCGGCCCTGCGGCAGAAGATGGGCCGGGAGGGAAGGCTCCGGGCGGAAGAGTTTCCCTATCCCCGGAATATGCAGGAGATCCTGGAAATCTATCATGAATATATTGGCTCTTGTTCCCGACAGAAACGCTCCCAGCTGCCGGTTTCGGGTTGATCAATTTGTGCGGCCGCTGGCCGGGGAGGGGATCAGCCTGGAAATCGTCGAGCTGGGCCGGGGCGGCGAAGATCGGAGAAAATCCCTCAAAGCCGCCGCTGATTTCGACGGGGTCGTCCTCCACCGGAAGCTTCTCAACCGTTCCGACTTTCGGACGCTCCGCCGCCTCGCCCGCCGGCTTATCTATGATTTTGACGACGCGGTCATGTTCCGGGATTCCAACGCCCGCCGGCTTGAATCCCGGATGAGGCGGAGGAAGTTCCAGCGGCTGGTCTCCGGCGCGGACCTGGTGATCGCGGGCAATGAGTACCTTCGGCGGTGGGCGGCGCCCCACTGCCATAAAGTCGCCGTCATCCCCACCGCGGTTGATCTGTCTCCCTTTCCCCCGGCGCCGGTGGGGGGGACCGGGGGAACGATCGGCTGGATGGGGACCGGGAGTAATTTTGTCTATCTCTCGCTGGTTGAGTCAGTTCTCGAGTCCCTGATCCGCTCCCGCCCCGGGGTCTCCTTTCAGGTGGTCAGTGATGCAAAGCCCGTTTTTCGCGGTCTTCCGGCCGGAGTTAAAAAATGGTCGCGGGACGAAGAAGTGCCGGATCTGACCGGATTTGATATCGGGATCATGCCCCTTCTCGATGATCCCTGGGCCGCGGGGAAGTGCGCGCTCAAGATTCTCCAGTACTCGGCGGCTTTTCTTCCCGTGGTCTGCTCCCCGGTGGGGGCCAACCGGGAGGTGATCCGGGATGGAGTGAACGGGTACTTCGCCCGCGTGCCTTCCGAATGGCGCCGGCGCCTGGAGGACTTGCTCGACTCGGCGGAAAGGAGGGAGGAGATGGGCCGGGCGGGGCGGAAGATCGTCGAGGAGGGGTATTCGGTTTCGGTCATGGCGCCCCGGCTGTGCCGGGCGCTGCGGGAGGCGGTCGGGTAATCCGGGTTACAACCCGATTCCGGCGGTCGGGATTGTCATGTTTTCGCGTTCTTCGTCTCCTCCCCGGTAATCCGGCAGAAGATTGCCGGCGCCGGGCGACGGAAGCCCGGGCCGGGGCGCGTCCGATTTTTTAGATGCATTGCCGGCGCGACTGGGTTATCCTTTTTTCTATTTTTTCTGCGAAAAAATAGAAATGAAGATCAACCTACAGGCACTATCAATTAAAATTTATTGTAGCGAATTATTGTTCTTATAAATTTGCGAGCGCAGCGAGCTAATTTACTGTTTCGGAATTTCAATAATCGGGAAAATCCGATTATGGAAATTCCGAAACAGGCGAAAAAGCAACCAGGGAAAAATATTTTGTTTAGTTTTGTTACGCTAAAGGCTTACCGTTGTTTATTGAGCAGTTGCATTCAAACTAATTCTTGGATAATCATCGGTCTGC
>JAZDIV010000045.1:0-10834 GCA_043804695.1 PVC group bacterium
ATTGCGAGGAGCGAAGCGACGAAGCAATCTCAACTCTATGCACAGCAAGAGATTGCTTCCCGCCACGCTTTGCTCGCGGCTTCGGCTAACGCTCGCAATGACCGCGATCCTTGATGTAAATCCTACAACGGTCGGATTAATAGCTTCGCAACTTATTTAACCACGGATTGTGTGGATTATGCTAATTAAAGAAAAAGCAATCCGTTTAAACCGTTTAATAATGTTGCTTCAATGCTTGCCCACTCTTATTTTTTCGCAGAAAAAATAAGATCACCGGGCAAGAAAGGCGATCAGGCCGGCCAGCAGCAGCTGGCTGTCAACCAGCATCTCGTGCGCCAGGCCCCGGAAGATGATTCTCCTGTGATAGAGGACGAGGTAAAAACACCCGTAGGCGATCACTCCCAGATACCAGTAACCGGAAGAGTCCACCCATCCCCGGGCGGCGCCCAGGATCAGGAGAAGGGCGACCAGGGTGATGAGGCCGAGGAGCATGATCTTGGTCTTTCTCACCCCCAGGACAACCGGGATGGTCTCGCGGCCGACCAGCCGATCCCCCTGGATATCACGGATAGCGAACAAAGATGACCGGACAAACATGACGCTGAAGACAAAGATAAAGACCACGAGCACCGAGATAACGGGGACCGCCGGGACCCGGGCGGAGAAGGCCGGGATCAGGACCGCCAGGACCCCCCACCCCAGGGAACTGAAGAACTCCTTCAATCCGGTCAGATGCTTGAGACTCCTTCCCGGGAGGGTGGAGGGCAGGAGGGTGAAGCTGTACGCCAGCCCGGAGAGGAGCGTGAAGACGGTCAAAAGAAAAGCGCCGGCGCCCAGAATCCCGGCGCACCAGAAAGCCGCCAGCAGGGAGAGCGTGTTGAGCAGATACAATTCCTTCCGGTAGCGGAGAAAAAACCGGTACCGGGACGGCTGGCTGAGATGGATCGCCGACTGGTCGGCAAATATGTTGAGGTTATAGACAGCCAGCACGAGGCAGAAAGAAAGCAGAACCGCGGGCCACTGCACGGGGATCTTCAGGAGGCGCGCGGCGGCGCAGGTCAGGCAGGCGCCGCCGAGCGCGATCAGGACATTCGCCTTCACAATTACGGAGAGAAGCCGGCAGAGCCGCCCCAGTTTCGTCCTTTGTCGTTCCCAGGAGCAGCTCCGCAGCCGTTCGACCACCTCCTGGATCAGCCAGTTCGGCGTGGATGCCCCCGCCGTCACGCCCACGGTCTGAAAACGGCTCAGCGCCACCGGATCAAGTTCATCGGCGGTCTCAACCTGGAAGACCGGTATCCGGCCCCCGGCGATCCTGGTCAGGCGGGCGGTGTTGGCGCTGTTCCCGCCCCCGACCACGATCAGGGCGTCGACCTTGGCGGCAATATCGACGACTTCTTTCTGCCGGTCGAGGGTCGAGGCGCAGATCGTCTCGAAAACCAGAGCCTCCCGGAAACGGGCTTTCACGGCGGCGGCGATCTGCCGGTACTCATCCCGGTTCTGGGTGGTCTGGGAAACCAGACACACCAAGCCGAGGTCGGGAAGTTTCTCAACCCCGTCTGGGCGATTGATCACAAATCCCCTCCCCTCCGTGAAACCCAGAAGCCCCTCCACCTCCGTGTGTCCCTCATCCCCGAAGATGATGGTGGCATAGCCCTGCCGGGCGTGTTTCCGGATGATTCCCTGCACCTTCAGAACATCGGGACAGCTGGCATCGCAGACACCGGCGCCGGTCGACTTGAGGGCGTCCCTGACCCGGGGAGAGATGCCGTGGGCGCTGATGACGCAGACATCCCCCGGCCGGAAAAGCCTCATGTCCCGTGTTGAAGAGATCCGCTTGGAGGAGAGAAGCCGGACGACCTGGGGATTATGAATGAGGGGACCGTAGGTGCGGATCTCTTTTCCGTCCTCCCGGCGCGCCCGGTCCAGGACCATTTCCAGGGCCCTCCTCACCCCCATGCAGAAACCGGCCTTTCTGGCCGTGATTATTTTCACCGGCATTTCTCCTTTTCCGGGGAAGTGTAGGCGAAAATGCTCGGATAATCAAGGTGTCTAAAAATCTATTCATTCCCGGAATTTCTGTGCTACTATACTCCCCGCTGGCAAACGACAAAACCGTTCTCAACCAGACTCGATCGGAAACATCCCATGCCGGATTTCATCGGTGACATCCTCCAGAAGGCCCGGTCCCTGAAAAAAAGGATCATCCTCCCCGAAGGGACGGAGCCCCGGGTGCTGGCGGCGGCGAGGGAGATCGCCGCCGATCGGATCGCCGACCTGGTCCTCCTCGGCGATGGCGCCGAGATCCGGTCCGCCCTGGACAGGATGGGCGTTGACAGCGCCGGGTTCGACATCGTCAATCCGGAGACCTCCGGCCGGGCTGAAACCTATGCGTCCACGCTTTACGAGCTGCGCAAACATAAAGGCGTGACCCGCCAGGACGCCGCCAGAATGGCGCGGGATCCGTTATACTTCGGGACCATGATGCTCAAGAGCGGAGAAGCCGACGGGATGGTGGCGGGGGCCGCGAGATTCACCGCCGACATCATCCGTCCCGCCCTCCAGATCATCAAAACCGTGCCCGGAGTCAAAACCGCCTCGGCCATGTTCTTCATTGTCAAGGACGGTCATCCCTACCTCTTTGCCGATTGCGGTCTTAATAGAAACCCGAACCCGGAACAACTGGCCGACATAACGTTCTCCACCGCCCTGACCGCGCGGTTCTTCGGGATCGCGCCAAGAATCGCCCTCCTCTCCTATTCCACCCGCGGTTCCGGCAAAGGAGAGGAAGTCGTCAAAATGGCCGCGGCCACCCGGCTGGCCAGAGAAAAGCTGGAAGCAAACTACCGCGGAGAATTCGTTATCGACGGGGAGCTGCAATTCGACGCCGCCTTCGACCCCGGAATCGCCGAGATCAAATGCCCCGGGAGCCCCCTCCGGGGCCGGACCAACGTCTTTATTTTCCCGGATTTAGGTGCCGGCAACATCGCCTACAAGCTGGCGCACCGGATGGCCGGCGCCAATGCCTACGGCCCCATTCTCCAGGGGATCTCCCCCCCGATCAACGATCTCTCCCGGGGATGTTCCAGCCGGGACATCACGGTCACCGTCGCCATCACCGCCATTCAGGCTCAGCGGCACAATAGCAAATACTAAGGAGTCCATAATTGTATGACATGTCACTGCGAGGAGCCAGGCGACGAAGCAGTCACAATTCTTTGCATAACAAGAGATTGCTTCGCTCCGCTCGCAATGACTAAAATCTACGATGTAAATAGTAAAACGATCTCATTAATAACTCGGGATGTTCAAGTCCAATCATTGGTTGGGCCGGGGGATAAAACCGAATAAGCGGATTGTTTTTTAACATCCAATCACATTCAATCGTCTGTTAAATTAAAGGGGGCGAGGGGGGGATTTAATCTGTGTCCATCTGTGTAATCTGTGGATTTTTAAGTTGCCAGCGAAGCGAGGGCTAAGTTCTTGGACCTTCTGTCAAGACCCCTTCCTTTCCTGACGGCGGTGCTTGCTTCCGCCCTCTTCTCCCTCCCGGCCCGGGCGGAGACGGAACCGGACTACCTGGTCCTGGAAGCCGGAGACCCGGCCGGGGATCAGAAAGCCGTCGGCGATCAGGCCGTTCCGGGTTCGGGGGGAGATCTCCGGGGCACCCGGCTGGTGCTGAGGAAAATCCCCGTCGCCCGCGGTCCGCAAACGGCGGGAACGCGGCCGGAGTGGGTCTACCTCCCGGTCGAGCTGAGCGTTCGGATAGAGACGGAACTGACCGGAGGAGAGGTGCAGCTCTGCATTTTCATTCATCTTCCCCCGATCGACGTCGAACACATTATCAGCCGGGACTCCCTCCTGAGGGAGGGGCCGTCCGGAGAAGAGAGAATCCTCCTGGTGACCCGGTCGGAAGTCTCCTTCTTCACCGGGATGGAGGAGCGCTGGGATGACGAGGTGACCGCCTTCAAGAATTCCCCCCTCTATCCGAACTGCTTCTTCGACGCGCCCCCGGAGGAGCGGGCCGCCGCCTTCCGGGAAGCGGGGAAGTTCGCCATTCACCGGGGAAGCACCTACCGCTTCCCCTCCTCCCCCACATTTTACTGGCGGGATATCCCTCCCCTGACCATCAGCACCTCACTGATCGTCAGGGAACTGGACGGTTTAACCGTGCGGGGTTTCCGGGGACTGGTCAACGATACCATGGAAGCCGACTGGAAGGAAGTCACGGGGACCTGATGCCCGCTCTCCCGGGCGTCCTGAAAACCGGGTTCTCTTCCATTTTGTGTGGGTAAATGTTACTAATCTGGATATCATTCTAAATGACGAAACTCGAATGACGAAACCCGAAGGAATATTAAAATCCAAATTTGGATTTAGTCATTGATTCGTCATTCGACATTCTCCGCCTATAGGCGGATCAGCTTTCGGCTGAGTATTTAGTCATTCATAAGTAACCCACACGAAACTAAAGAGAGTCGAAAAGAGTTTTTCCCCCGGCGCCCCCGGCCTGGACCGCCGGATCGCCGTAATTTTAGGGTTGACAAAACGGGCGCATCCTTACTACGTTATACTTGAGGATCCGGACCTGGTTTCGTTCCGAGGGAAGCTTCCGGAGGGAACCGGTCCGGCAAATGAAACGAAACTGTTTTTGTCCGGGCACCATGTGGTAATGCCCGGTGGTGCCGGCAAGGAGAACCGTTTATGAACAATCAGGATGTGAACACAGGTTATAATAAAAATATCCCCATGCAGGTGATCGAGGGGACGCACCGCTGGTATGCCGAACAGGGGGTTGACACCGTCCAGGGATTAAACCGGCGGATCGCCGAAGGCACGTTCCCCGATCTGGTCAAAGAGGCGGACAAACGGTATGAGTGGTATACCGAGATGGCCGCCCGGGCGATCCTGGACAGCAAAGATCCCATCCGCCTGGTAATCATCGCCGGTCCCTCGAGTTCCGGCAAGACCACCACCACCACCAAGATCGCGGAGCGGCTCCGGGAGAAAAACTTGAAGCTGATCCCGATGGTGCTGGACAACTATTTCTTTGATCTGGAGATGCATCCGAAAGATGAATACGGCGACTACGACTTCGAAACCCCCCAGGCGCTCGACCTGCCCCTCATCAACAAGCATCTGGGAGAACTGATGGCGGGGAAAGAAATCCAGATGCCGATCTATGATTTCAAAACCGGTCTCCGCCAGAAAACGACGGTTCCCCTTCGCCTCGAGGAGGATGAGATCATCCTGATCGACAGCCTCCACGGTCTTTACGCCCCGATGACCGAAAGCGTGCCCGCCGAGAACAAGTTCCGGCTTTATATCGAGACCCTCTCCCAGCTGAAAGACATCAACGGGGAATGGACCCGGTGGACCGATATCCGGCTGCTGCGAAGGATGGTCAGGGACAGCTGGCATCGAAGCTATTCACCGGTCGCCACGATCGGCCATTGGCATTATGTCCGCAAGAGCGAGATGCGCCACATCGTCCCCTTCATCACCGAGACCGACTTTGTCGTCAACGGCGCGCTGGCGTACGAACTGCCGATCCACAAGAAATACTCCTTTTATTCTCTTAAAGAGGCGATCGAAAAGTTCAAGGATGATCCCGGAAAACGCGATGCCTATCTCCGGGCCCGGCGGGTGTATGAACTGCTGGACACCATCACCGTGGTCGAGGATGACTCCTGCATCCCCGGGAAGTCCCTTCTCCGGGAGTTCATCGGCGGGAGCGAATACAATTATTAAAATCCGGACCGGACTGCCCGACTTCCGCCATGGTCTTCGAGGAGCATAGTTAGAGCTTACTCGAAAAGCTTGTAAGCTCTAAAATTTTAATATCTTCAGCCAAAGGCTGAGGATTTTAAATTTATTTAGAATTTCGATATTAGGATTTAGGATTTCCTGCTCGAAAATCTTTTTGAACAGGGCTTGGTTAACGTTTTCTTTTCAAGGCGCGGAGGAGATCGCGGGCCTCGTCGATCTGAAAGACGATCAGCCCGATCGAGAAGGCGATCAGGGCGGCGGCCATCGGCACTCCCACCAGAACTGCCCTCTCCCCCAGCCGCGCCCCGGAGAGGCGCCCTTCCAGAAAGGAAAGACTGAGGCTGCAGGCCGCCCCCATCAGCAGGGAAGCACAGCAGAGCCTGATCAGAAAAGAGAGCATTTCCTTCCCCCGGATCCGCCCCAGCCGTTTTCGGAAGAGATAATAGAGAACCCCGGCGTTGACAAAGGCGGCCAAGCTGGTTGAGAGAGCCAGGCCGCCTTCTCTCAGATTGACCCGCAGCCACGGGGTAAAGACCACCGCCAGGTTGAGAGCCAGGTTGAGGAGCATGGCAGAGAACCCCACCTTGACCGGGGTTCTGGTGTCCTGGCAGGAGTAAAAACCCTGGGTGACGATCTTCAACCCCGCGAAGGCCGGGAGGCCCAGACTGTAGAAAAGCAGCACCCAGGCGGTGGCCTCGGTCGAGTCAGCACCGAACGCCTTTCTCTGAAAAAGCAGCTGAATGACCGGCCGGCGGAGGACAATCAAACCCACCGTGGCGGGGACCATTATCAGCAGCACGTTGCGCAGGGCGTGCGAAAAGACGGCCTTGAACTCCTCGATCCGGTCCCGGGCCATCAGCCGCGACATTTCCGGCAGGGCGGCGGTCGCGAAAGCCAGCCCAAATACCCCGAGGGGGAACTGAACCAGCCGATTCCCGTAAAAGAGCGCGGCCGGGGCGCCGGCCCCGATCACCATGGCCAGAAACTGGTCGACCGCCGTGTTGATCTGGAAAACGGCCAGTCCCAGTATCCCCGGCCCCATCAGAAGGGCGATCTTTTTCACGGCGGGGTCGCGCCAGTCCGGAATAAATTCGAACGGGAACCCCTTCCGTTTCAAAACCAACATCTGGATACCTAACTCGATTATCCCGCCGATAACAATGCCCACCGCCAGACCGAAAATTTTCTTCTCCGGGGTGTTCCCGAACCGGGGACAAAGAAAAAAGAGAGAGGCGATCCAGACCAGGTTCAGGACCACCGGGGCGAGGGCGGGAACGGCGAAATGCCGGAGGCTGTTCAAAATTCCCATCGAGATGCCCACCAGGCAGATGAAGAAGAGATGGGGGAGCATGATCCGGAGCAGACGCAGAACCAGGAGAAACTTGTCGCTCAGGCTGAGCGTGTTCAGTGCCAGCGAGATCATCGCCCACCCCGCCAGGACCGCCCCGGCCAGGATAATCATCAGCAGGGAACAGATAATCGACGCCACCCGCCACCCTTCCTTGATCCCTTTCTTCTCCAGGTACTCGGTGAAGACGGGCACGAAGGCGCCGGTCAATGGACCTTCGCCGAGCAGTTTACGGAAGAGATTGGGAATGGTGAAGGCGACCACGAAGGCGGAAAGGGCGAGGCCGGTCCCGAAAAAGCTTGCGGTCAGGATGTCCCGGACCATGCCCAGGATCCGGCTCAGCAACGTCGCCGCGCCGACCACTCCGGCCGAACGGGTAATCCGGTGTTCCATACTCATGTTTAGCCTTGACGATGAACTCGATTAACCGTATATTCCGTCGGAAATAGTCGAGCCCTTTGCTTTGAACTGTTTAATCTGTTTGAATCGTTCGAACAGCTTGAACTATTGAAATTTTATTACAGAGGAGTTACTTCTATGCCTCAGTCGAAATCAGCTGCCAAGCGCTTGCGCCAGAATGCCGCCCGGCGGACCCGGAACCGGGCCCGCCGGTCCGTTTTAAAAACCCAGACCCGGGTCTTCCAGGCCCGGGCCGCGGGCGGCGACAAAGAAACCGCCCTGAGAGAACTGAAAAAAGCGGCTTCCCTGCTGGACAGGGCGGCCGGGCGGGGGGTGGTCAAGAAGAATTACGCCGCCCGGAATAAATCGCAGCTGGCCCGGGCGTTCAACTCGATGTAAGCGCCTCTCCGCCTGAAACCGGAAGGCCGGACCGCGCCCCGGACAGGTCGATGACCAGCCGCTCGAGGGCGAGGCGCAGGTTCTTTTCCCCTCCCTTCAAGGCATCGTCGGTCTCAACCAGCCGCCGGTAACAATACCCGATGTCGGCCGGCGCCAGCTTTTCCACCGCCCGCAGGAATTGCGGCTGATAAAAACGGACGCCGGCCTCTTCACAGATCGTCCGCGAGTTCTTTGTTTTCTCCCGGGCCTCAACGCCCAGCCAGAGCTTTCTGAACGTCCCCCCGACCAGGGAGAGGATCTTCAGGGGGTGTTCGCCCTCATCGAGCAGACGGTTCAGAAGCAGGAGAGCGGCGCTGGTCCGGCGGGTCACGATCAGGCCGGTGAGGTCGAAGATGGTTCCTTCCCGGCCGACACCGATCACGGCGGCGACCTCGTCCGCCGAGACCTCCCCTCCCCCGCTCTTGTAGAGGACAAGCTTGTCCAGCCCCCCGACCAGGGAGCCAAAATCGCTGCCCGCGAGGCGGACCAGCGCCTGGAGCGGCTCATCCCCGATCCGGAGCCTGCGTTCGGAGGCCTCTCTCCGGATCCGCTCCTCCAGTTTTTTCCCTTTCAGGGGCGCGCAGGAGAACAGGCACTTTTTCGGAAAAAGAGACCGGAAGCTCCATTCCCGCTCTTTGCGGTTGACCAGAAAAACCAGACAGGCGCCGGGATCGGGGGCGACGAAGTAATCCTTCATCCGTTTCCAGTCCGCCGGCGAAATCTTCTCGGCCCGATCGACAACCACCAGCCTCCGTCCCCGGCCGGCGGCCGCGAAAAGCCCCCAGGCAGCGGTCCGGGCGGCGTCCAGGATCCCGGCGGCGTTCGTTTCATCGCCCAGAAGGTATTCGTAATTAAGCGCCCCGTCGCCGTCCTTGAACAGTTCCTCCTTGAGTTCCTTGAGGATTTGGAGTTTCTGATAGGTATCCTCCCCGAGGAGACAGTAGAGGGGCTGGAGCTTTCCCGATAGCAGCTTCATTTTTTTTCGTTACGGAGTAACGAAAAATCACCAGATCGAGACGACCTGGTCAACGATCCTCCGGGCGAGGTCCTTGAAAGCCCGGGGGCGGGCGTCTTCTTCCGCCGTGGGGAGATCTCCCTCCAGGTAGAAATCAGTATATCCCCGGACGCGCTGGTTGCTGACCAGGGTCTCCCCGGTAGCCAGCTCCCGGAAGGTGATGACCGCCGTCACATAAAGGCGGTACTCCTCCACCTCATTTTCCTCCTCGCCGGTGTAGTCAAGCACCCGGCGGTTCCAGCCGGTGATCTCCCCCTCCAGGACGGTGTCGGCCTGATCCCGGGAGACCGGACGGAGATTGCCGTCTTGACGGAACCGGGTGATTACCGCGTCAGTGACATCCACCTCGATCCCCGGCTCGAAGGTAGTGTTCTCAAACGTCGGGACATAGACCGTCTGCAGATGAGGAGGGAGAGTCGTCCCGAGCCGGTAAGGCCCGCAACCGGCCGGGGCCAGAATAACGACCGTGACCGCGGCGACGATGATAAGAAGGAATAGGAATTTATTCATTTATAAATTAGCGCCTCCGGCGCTAATTTATCTGGCCCCCCGACTGAATCAGTCGGGGGGCTGTTGGTTAACTTAAATATTTTCACCGAGGCAACACTTTAAAAAAGCCTTATAACCTCAGCCGACGGAGACCGTCTGGAATGTAGTACATCTGTCGGCTTAAATTTTATATACCATGATTCCATTGAGGCAATACCGGTAACCTAAAATACGCCTGAACTATTACTTCAACGCTTGCGCACTCTTATTTTTCCGAAGGAAAAATAAGAAAATCAATCTTCCCCGTTCTCCGCCAGGCTGGTCCTGGGATTCACCCCCGCATCCTCACCCCCGCTCCCTTCGTCCGTTCCGGGGGCGGGTTCCGGAAGGGCGGCCAGTTTTTCCCGGGCCGGGAGAGCATAGGACGAATCCGGGTAAGTGTCCACGATCTCCTGGTAGTACAGCCTGCCTCCTTCCGCCGACTCCTCCGATTCATAAAAACGAGCGATATCGTATGCCTTTTCCGCTTTCAGATCAACCAGTTCGGCGATCTTCCTCTCCGCTTCCGGCCGGTCTTGATGATCGGGGAATCTCTGCGCAAATTTCTCCAGATATTGGATCGCCCGGTCGACCTCCCTGGGGTCATAATCCGACTGGAGGGCGATCTGATAGTAACAGTCTCCCATTTTGAACAGGGCCAGGGGAATGACATCGGTCCCCGGATAGTTGGCCAAGACCTGCTCATACTCGGTGATCGCCTCTTCATAATCACCCTGTTCCTGGAGCGCCCGGCCCAGGCCGTACTGGGCGAGGGGAGAAACCGTGCTGAAGGTGGCGTTATTTACCACCGTCCGAAATATCTCTTCCGCGGCGCCCAGGCCGGACCGGATCCGGAGAAAAAGAAAGGAGCGTTTCCTCCCGTTCAGGAAGGCCTCCCCGATCGCGTACTGCCGGCTCAGGATCTCTCCCAGGTTCCCTTTTCCGGGAAACTCGTCGAGAAGCAGCTGATACGCTTCAAACGCTTCATACAGGTCGTCCTCCGCTTCCAGACAGACCCCGATCCGGAACTGCGCCTCGGGCGCGCGGGGGGAATCGGGATACTCATCGACCAGCTCCTGATACCGGTTCAAAGCCCCGCCCCGGTCTCCTTCCGTCTCGAGGGCCTGAGCCGCGTTCCAGAGCAGGTCCGCTTCCGGAGAAGGAACCAGGCTCGTCTCCGGAGGGGTCTCTCCGTTTTTAACCTCAACCCCCCCACAGGCAGCCACCGAAAGGGAAAGAGCCGCCAGCATGATCAGTATAACGCTACGTGTCATATATCAATCGGCGCCTCCGGCGCGCTTTTTCACCACTAAGACACCAAGAAAAACCAAATAATATGT
>JAZDIV010000046.1:0-53073 GCA_043804695.1 PVC group bacterium
ATAAAACAGCCTGCTGAGGTATAGTGATCATGGGAAAGCTCCTTGGTTATTACCGTAACTAATTGCATTCTAACAGAATGCTTGGAGCTTTCCCATTTTTTATGCCTCAATTTTCACTTTCTCATGAATAATCCGGGTTAAGGAACTGCAACCATTGTCCGGGAGAGATTCGTCAGCTGCTGATATTTTTTCTCGCATTGACGAGGAGGATACTCTTCAACAAATAAAAGAAACATTTCAGGCAGCCCAGAATGATAAAAATTCTGCGAAGAGATGCCAGGATTTGATCATGTCTCTCAATGAACAGCTCGATCATATCGACCAAAAACAAGAGAGACCAAAATTAGAAAATAGAGCAAACCAGGCATTAGAGAGAGCGGAAGGTTTGATAACGGAGGAATTGGCAGTTACATACGAAAGCCAATATGGAATACTCAAGGGGGAGTTAAAATTAGCATTGGAGGATCAAGACAACAAGCTGTTAGATCAGGCAACGGGACATATGGAAGCTTTTATCCATCATATAAACGGTTTATCACCAGAATACTGGATAGATTGGTTTCAGTTTGCTGAGAAGCAAAAATCAGAAATGAAAGATCAAGATAAAGCCAACAAGCTTTTCTCCCAGGGACGTAAGGCGATTAATACCGAAGATCTTGAAAGTCTCAAAGCTGCTGTAATACAACTGATGAGGTTATTACCATCAGAAGTACAGGATAAAATGGAAGGGATCAGCAATATTTGGGTTGATATTTAGGCTTAATGAAAAATGGTCGAGTAACCGTCATTTAATTCTATGCGAAATCCTGATCAAGTTGAGAACCAACAGACTATTTTTGATTTGCTGTTGTGGCAAGCCACTATACTTGCCAAAAAAGGTCAGTATCCCGAGGCTGAACAGTTATTGTCAAACCTGCGGCCTGCTCCAAACCGTCAGAGAGCTCAAGCCTCCGACCTTTTAGCAAAAATTAGGATTCGGCAAAAGCGATTCTCACAGGCTCTCTCTCTCTGGCAATCAGCTCTGGCCCTGGATCCTGAAAACAAAACATATCAAAAAGCGATTACTCAGCTTCCAAGATTCAAAAAGCTCAACGCATGGATCCCGTATCTCCAAGGTGCCGTAATAACAGGGTTTTGTGTCTGCTTGTTGTTCTCATTGAATAAAATCACCCCTGCTGAGAGAACTCCTCTCCCTAAAGCAAAATTTATTGATCACCAGGCGCTTTTATCATCCCCCACGACCTCGGTTCAATCAGCCAGGCTGGCTCTTACAACCCTTGAGAATCCTGCTTTGAATAGTTCCGATCAAGCAAAGCTCACCACGGCTCTTGAAAAATTGGAAACAGCGGCCACAACTAATACTGCAGAAGATATCGTCGTATCTACTATTGTAAAAGAAGAGACACTTCAAATCGCTGCAGAAGCTCTCATTGAAGAGCCGGATGAAATATTGGGGAAAAACCATGTGATCCAATTTGGTGAAACCCTATCCTCATTAGCGAGGCAGTATTTTAAAGATAGTAGCAAGTTCTATCTTCTGGTTAACTCGAATAAGGACAGATACCCTTCCCTGGTCGATAATCCGGACAACATCCGCCCCGGATGGGTATTAATCATCCCCAGAATAGAAAGTGAGGTTCAATGAATTAGCCATGGAAAACAAAACTATCAAAGTATTCCTGATCAAAATAGTTAAGGGTCCTCATCAGGGAGAGAGTTTTGTCATCAAAACAGATACTTCTTTATTAATCGGACGGCATCCAAATGCAAATGTCAAACTTGTAAATGATCGTGGGGTGTCCGGCAAACACGCTCTAATCACATTCGAGAAGGGTGGATGCTACATTGAAGATTTAAACAGCACTAATGGGACTTATTTGAACCGGAAAAGGATTAAAAAAGCTCCACTAAAAAAGACATCTTTAGTCACAATTGGCAAGACCACTTTCCAACTGGATATAGATTAATTACAGGGGGAAAGATTAACCCAAAATAATTGGAATTGATTTTGATGCGAACCGGATTAAAGTCCAAGCCATTGAAATGACTTGGCTAACTGTAAAAGAGTGGCCAAAGTAAAAACAATGGTAAATACGGCTATCCAACGGGTGAGGTTACACATTTCTCTCATCCAGATTTTTTGGGGAATCTCAATGGGATGGATCGGATATTAATTGATCATCGAAAGAACCAAAATCATTGCATGCTTAGTACACCGGTTCATAAATACGATGATATTCGTCCGCCGATGCATCCCGGGCTGCTACGTTGCTCGTCGGTCAAAAAACACAAGGTTATTCTCCCTCCTCGCGCCTTGCAACCCGGGCGCCTCGGCGCCCTCGTTACACCACCGTATTTATGAACAGGTGTACTTAGTTGCTATTAAAATATGGTCAAGGAACGGACAATTCGCTCTTATTTAAAACGTAGCATTATACTGGCTCATAGATTAGAAGCTCAAGCCAGCCCCATAGTGAACCAGAAGAAAGTTTCTCTTGTTGGTTTTGGATTTCTAATCCGCAATCGACGATTGGCTCAAGCAATACTCCAATTGGGAAAACAGCACGCTTATGAAGGTCGGATGCTCATCCGCAGCATGATAGAAATCCACATCAATTATTCTTGGATCCGATTAAGTAATCAGGAACGAAGGGCAAATAGATTTATGAAGTTTGAGCCTTTGGAAGTACTTAAAATATTTAAAGACATCCATACTTATATGGACCCAATACAATATCGGGCAGGTAAGAAAAAACATGAATCTGAGCGTGCTAAGGTCAGGCATCTATTCAGGCATCGAAACAAGAATAATAATATTCAGTGGGATAGAACGTGGGCATCCATAGCTTCTTTGGAAGGAAGGTTGCAGGAAATAATCAAGACTGAAACAGGAAAATATGATGGGTTTTTATATACACTGTATAGCTGGTTTAGTTCCGCTCTGCATGGTAGTCCTGTATCCTTTTCTGAAGTCGTAGAATTAAGCCAACCATTACATGCAAAGTTGCAACCAGAGAAAGAACCATTAAGTCAAGTCGTAGCATCCTTTGTTACATTAATGTTCACAATAAGGGCGCTAGCCAGTGATACTGGAACGTTTAAAGCCATAAATCCGGAGTTTTCCAAACTGGAACGTGCATTAAGGCGGCTGATGGGCCAATATAAATAGTATATGTCCCCCTGTTAAATATGAGCCAAGCTTTTGGAGTTGCCTACCCAACAAGTTGAATACTAATGATCAACTCGGATTTTTGCCTTAACTTACCCGGCCTTCGTAAATAGATTCTGCTTATAATAGCCAGATCGTGTATCCAACCGCTCCGGTGGCCAGATAAAACGAGACTCATTCAGGAAGGAATCAAGAAAAGGCGGCTTCGGGAGGGGATCGCTTTTTCTTGCTATCCGGGGCTGGAAAACCACGGGTAAAAGTTCGAAATGATTAGAACTTCTTATACGTATTCAACAACAGGCGCTTGTCTGTGTACGTTGACGTTCTTCCGGTGCAGCTTCAGCCGCTCTAACTCGTGCAACGTCTCTGCCGTGAAGTAGCTCTCGCCGCAGTGCGGGCACACAACCATCGGAACGCCATCGACAACCAGTATGTCAGCGCCGGTACCGAAAGACCGGGTGACGTGCTTGATAATGGAACCATCCTTGCCACAACAATCACAAATCATGTTCATCCTCTTATAGTGCGTAGACTGTAATAATGATCAACTTACCGGTCGCTCCGACCTTGACGACAACCTCTATCTTCCTGTTATTCAAACCCTCGCCGGCGACACGAAACTTGCGTTCTCCCGTATCCTTATCCCGTTGCTGTCCAACAATCGTCCCATTTAGAAGTGCGCTTTCCACATCCCAAATAGCGAAATTATCGGCGCCCATTTCGTCATAAGCATGAACCGTGACAATATAACGCCGCTCAAGGACCAACTGCCGGATACGATTGAGAACGCGCCCATACATGATTCATTACAATCGATCATCGCAGACACATTGTCAAGTGGCGTTTGCCGTCCCCTGCCGAAAAAGCATATAGCCGAAAAAAACATGAATAAGTATGATAGCTTACTATCGAGAAGTAAAGTAAAAATCACAAAGGACAAGAGACACAAATGACACGTTGACGGGGTGACGTGGATTATCATCCTTTTTGTTTGATATTTGGTAACATTTTAGCCCTTTGAAAGTCTTTGCCCTCTCGTTACGACGCTCTGCGTCGTAACGAAAGCCGGTGATGCGTTCTCACGCAGAGCGTGGGAACGAGGAAAAGTCCTTGCCCTCTCGTTACGGCGCTCTGCATCGTAACGAAAGCTGTTCCGGATGCGTTCCCACGCGGAGCGTGGGAACGAGGAAGAGATTGCTTCGCCCCTCCGGGGCTCGCAATGACGGGTCAAAGCAGCATTGATATATGTATGGTTTTGAGCAGTAGCCGTAAATAACGGCCTATCTGGCGATGCTGCTCGTCGGTTTTGGTCATTGTGAGTTGGAATTTGTGATTTATTTGGGATTTTCAGCCGGAGGCTGATCAGCCTTTGGCTGAGGTGCTTGGGATTTGGAATTTTACTTAGAGAGCAGATATATGTATGTCTAAGGAAGATCAAAACAAAGCGCGGATTTCGTCTATACGATTTATCGCTTCCGCCGGGACCGGTAAGACCCACCAGGTCACCGCCCTCTATACGGCTCTCATCCTGGGGCGCCCCTACCCGGAAAAACCGTTGGGGCCGATCGCGGCGGGGGGCGTTTTTGACGGTTCGGTGCTGGTCCCCTGCGAAGAGATACTGATGCTGACCTTCGCCCGCAACGCCGCCTTCGAGATGAGGAGCCGGATCACCGCCGAGATCGAAAAACAACTTGAACGGGATCCGGACCGGGCTGATTTTTACTGGAGTCTGCTCCGGCGGATTTCCGGCGCGGTCATCTCCACCATTCACGCCTTCGGCCAGAGACTGATCGCCCAGAACGCCATCGCTATCGGGATCGCTCCTTCCTTCCGGGTTCTCGAGGATGACGAGGCCGACACCATGCTGAAGGCGGCGATGTCCGGGGAGTTGCGGAGATCTCTCTCCGGTCCTTCGCCGGAGGAGAAAGAAGCGATGGAGGCGCTCTGTCTGGGGCGCAAGCCGGGAGATATCATCGCGGCGACAGGCGAGTTTCTGCACCAGTGTGACAGCCTGGGAGTGGACATCGCGATTCTGGTGCCGGAAGAACTTCTTCCAGCGCCGGTGATCCCGGCGGCCGGCGATCTCCGGTCTCTGGAAAAATTCTTCGAAGAGAATTCGGCGGGTAAAAAACCGTATAAACCGGCTCTGACATTTGTCGAGGCGCTCCGGGATGAGCTCTCCGCTCTTCATCCGGACAGCAGAGGGGACGAAATCTCGTCCGCCGCTTCCCGCTTGCTGGCCGCGACGAAGGGAGGATGGGGGAAGGAAGGGATGAAGAAGGTCCAGGCTGAGATAAAAAGCCGCCTGGAAAATATCCAAAGCTATCCCGATCAGGTCCGGGCCCGGGCGCTCTTGATCCACTTTCTCGACTATGTCGGCCGGAGCCGGCGCGCGTACGAAGAGGCCAAGAAGGAACAGGGGGTCCTCGACTTCACCGACCTCCTTCTCAAGGCCCGGGACCTGGTCCGGGAGAACCCGGCCATCCTTCCGGACCTGTCGGCCATCATCGTCGACGAGGCCCAGGACAACTCCCGGGCCCAGAACGAGCTGGTGGAGACGATCCGGGAGGTCACCGGCTCCACCCTGGTTCTCTGCGGCGATGTCAAGCAGACCATCCACACCTGGCGGGGAGCGGACCCCGGCGGGATGACGGAACTGGCCCATCGATTGCAGCTGGCCCCGGTCCCTCTCCGGGTCAGTTACCGGAGCCGGAAGAGTATCCTCGACTGGGTCAACGACATCTTCCGGGAAGTGGTCTTCGATCCGGAGCGCTATGATGAAAACGCCCACCTGCTCCCCTGTGAACGGGCGCCCGCGGATGCCGTCCCGGCGGTGGAACTGCTCCTCCCCGAGTGGGAGTCTTCATTCGACCGGGTGACCGTCCCGAAAAGCAAGCCGGTGGAGAAAGCCCGGCTGGAACTGACCGATAAGGATCTACAGGCGATCGTGGAATCGGGAGAAAAAGTCGGCGGGCTTCCCGCCGACCGATGGCTTCTCTGGTCGGGGATTTCCGATGAAAGGCATTCCCGGGAAGCCCGGGCGGTGGCGCAAAGAATACGTCTCCTCTGCCGCCCGGACAGCGACCCCGCTTTTCGTCCCCCGGTTCTCTTCGATCCCGATACCTGGTGGGATAACGACCGGACCTGTTACCGGTACCGGGACATTACCATTCTCCTCCGGGCGACCGGGCGCCAGGAACTATATGAGGCGGCTCTCCGTGAACGCGGCATCCCCTACACCAGCGGCGGCCGGGGGAGGGGGTTCTACTTCCGGCAGGAAGTCCGGGATGTATCCAGCCTCCTGAACATGATGGCCTTCCCTCGGGACGATCTCGCTCTCCTGGCGGTGGCCCGGTCCCCCTTCTTCTCGCTCAGCGATGAAGCGATCGGAATTCTCCTGGCCGGGAAATCCGGGGCTCCCCGCGGGCACCGGATTCGCCGGGCACTCCAGGGGGGCGGGGAAGCACAGCGCGAGTGCGCAAAAACCCTCCGCCAGGCCGGCCTGGCCGGCGAGACGGAAGTCTACCTCCGGGCGGTCCGGATTCTGGCCTTCCTCCGCCGGCTGGCCGGCCGTTTGAACGGGGTCGACCTAGTCCGGCGGGCGGTCGATCTGACCGGTTATGACGCGATCCTGGCCGGATCCTTCAACGGGTTGCAGAAACTGGCCAATCTCCGGGCCCTGCTGACCCTGCTCCAGGAAAGGGAACGGCAGGATCACCTCGACCTGCCGGGGTTGGCGCGGTATCTCTCCGATGAGATCAAAGATGAGACCCAGGCCGCCGATGCCGCCGTGCTTGACCCGTCCAATGATGCGGTCATTATCAGCACCGTTCATGCCGCCAAGGGACTGTCAAGCCCGGTTATTTTTATCCCGGATCTGAGGAGGTCTCCGAAATTCAGCAGCCCCTGGATCAGGATCAGGAGCTCTGAAAAGGGGGAACCCGTGGTGACCGGCACCCTCCGGGTTATCGGCGATGAAGGGGAGCAGCGCGATCTGGGCAGTTACGGCTGGGAGGCCGCCTACCGGGCGGCCCGGGCCGAGGAGGAAGACGAGTCGCGGCGCCTTTTTTACGTGGCGGCCACCCGGGCCCGCGATCTGGTGGTTCTCTCGGGGGAGAATTCCGGCCGCCAGGGCGCCTGGCGGGACTGGATAAACCGGTATCTTCTGTCGTCCCCTCGCCCGCCGGAACTGATCCGGATTATCCCCTATCCGGAGTTGAGAGAAGCGTCCGAGCCCGCGGGGCCGGAGAGAGAGGTGAAAGTTCTTCCCTCCGCCGAGCAGTTGTCGCCGGTTATTGACCGGGTGCCCGCCGCACCCCTGCCCGAATCCTACCGGCTGGCGGCGACGGTTTTGAGCGGCGTCCCCGAGCGGCGCCCCGGGGTGACGGATGAGGAATTCCAGAAAGAGTGCCGCGAATACGCCCGGACCGGCCTGGTCAATCTCCCCCCGGCCTATTTCATGAGCAAGGGTACCGCCCCCGAAGGTGATGAGGAGGGGGAGACCGGGGATGAAATCGGTCGGGCGGAGCCGGAGAGCGCCTTCAGCCGGCAGGTCGACGCCGGGCTTTTCGGGCACGCGGTGCTGGAGAGCATCGATTTTACGAGATCCCCCGCGCCGCAGGTGCAAGAATCCGTGGAGAGCTACGGGGGGAATGAAGGGGGCGCCTCATCCCTGCGGCGTCAGCTTGACGGCGCCGTGGCCGCGGCGGCCCGGATGCTGGCCGGCGCTGATCCGGAAAACGTTATCCGGGAACTCCCGTTTGCCGCCCGTTTTACCCATGACGGTGCAACCGTTATCGTCGACGGGGCGATCGATCTCATCTACTTCAAGGATGGGGCCTGGCACATTGTCGACTACAAGTTCTCCGGGAGGGGGCCCGCCGGGCTGAAGAAGAAGTACGGCCTCCAGCTTGCTATCTACCGCGATGCCGTCTCCGCGGAGATACGGGGAAAGAAGGAGCGCAAGCCTCTATTCCGGGAAGGGAAGGGGCCGGCGCCGTTCACGATGACCATCCTCGGGATCGCCCCCGACGGGGCCATCCGGGAAGTCCCGATTACCGCCGCGGACGCGGGCGACGTCCCCGCCCGGGTGATCGCCGCCGCCCGCCTGATCCGGGAAGAGACCTCGCCCCTTAAAAAACAGACGATTGAATGTGATTGAAGGGGATTGGTTCCCCCGCCTCGCCCCCTTTATTCCCCGCAAAAAGGCGCAAAAAACGCAAAAGTTCCACTACCTCGGCCCCTTTTTAGTCCACTGATTACACGAATTTACACAAATCAATTCCCCCTATCTCGGCCCCTTTCATTTGAACCGCGAAGACGCAGAGAACGCAAAGATGGGGCTATTTTTTCCCATCCGCGAATTCCGCTCCCCTGTCTCATGTCGCCCTTATGAGACAATAGTAACCAGGTAACCATAGTCTCATAAGAGAGGGTCATCTTGACGGATGGAACCCATCTATTAGACATTTTGTTTCGATCGAAACAAAATGTCTAATGCTGATCCATCCCTTCGGTTCAGTGACCTGATTTGACTTGCCCGGGCAGCGGCACTATACTGACTGGATCTGGTATCATTAATGAGATGGGCGGAAGGTTTATTATTATTGTGAGAGGATTGAAAAATATTTACAATCCGCCGTTTTGCGGGGGGAGATACATTCTCACGCCGCCGCCGCCAAAAACGCCCCGGATCAACGGTCCGGCCGTGTTCGGCGTCCGGCCGGGGGCGCCTTTTCTTTTTACCATCCCAGCCAGCGGCGAACGCCCGATGAGTTTTTCGGCAAAAGGGCTGCTCAAGGGACTGAGAGTTGACGAAAACACCGGGCGGATCACCGGCCGGATTGAGTCTGTAGAGAAAAAAAGCTCCGCCGTTACACTCCGGGCCTTCAACCGTCACGGCCGGGCGGAGAAAAGGCTCAGGATCGCCGTCGGCGACGACGTCTGCCTGACCCCGCCGCTGGGCTGGAACAGCTGGAATGCCTGGGGGCAGCGGATTGATCGGGAAAAGGCGCTGGCCTCCGCCAGAGCGATGGTGGAAAAAGGATTGATCAATCATGGCTGGACGTACGTCAATATCGACGACGGCTGGCAGGGCACGCGCGGTGGCCCGTACCACGCCATTCAGCCCGATCCGGAGAAGTTTTCGGACATGGTGAAAATGTGCGATACCCTGCACTCCCTGGGGTTGAAGGCGGGGATATACTCAACGCCCTGGATCACGACCTACGCCGGCCGTGCCGGCGGTTCCAGCGACAGCCCCGCCGGGGTCTGGGAGGCGAAGAGAGACGGACGAAAGCAGAGGGTGTTCGGGAAATACGGATTTCATCGACAAGATGCTCGCCAGTGGGCTGAATGGGGGATCGACTACCTCAAGTACGATTGGTATCCGAATGACCTCGTGAGTGTCCGGCGCATGGCTAAAGCCTTGAGGGAATGCGGGCGCGATATCGTCTATTCGATTTCAAGCCAGGCGCCCCTCAGGAACACCGGCACGGTCAGGAAGCATGCCAGCTGCTGGCGGACCACGGGCGATCTCAAGGACCGATGGAATGCCGCGGGGCCCGGTTTGAATATGGTGGAGGTCTGGAACCGGCACCGCGAATGGCTGGAAAAAGGCGGCGGGGGCGGGCCGGGACATTTCCCTGACGCCGACATGCTGGTGGTGGGCCCGGTTATTGAAGACAACGCTTCCGAGACGCCGCGCCCCTCCCGTCTGACCCCCGACGAGCAGTACACCCACATCTCGCTCTGGGCGCTGTGGTCATCTCCGATGCTGATCGGCTGCCCCGTTGAGATGATGGACGAGTTCACGGTCGGGCTTCTGATCAACGATGAGGTCCTGGCGGTGCATCAGGACCCGGCCGGCTTCCCGGGGAAGACGGTCTTTAACGAGGATAATAGTGAGATCATCGTTAAAAAACTGTCCGACGGCTCGGTCGCCTGTGGCCTTTTCAACCGTCACGATGAGGCGCGGATGGTGACGGCCGGATGGGACCTAATCGGGCTGTCCGGAGAGCGGCGCCTGCGCGATATCTGGCGTCAAAAAGACATCGGAACTTATGACCGGCGTTTCTCCGCCAGAGTCCGCCCCCACGGAACGATTTTAATCAGAGCGATGAGGGCAAATTAAGCACGTTGGCTTTACAACGGTGGGAATGGAAGTTGGCGCGAAGCGCTAACTTGCTGCTTCGGAATTTCAATAATCTTATTTTTCCTCCGGAAAAATAAGAATGTGCAAGCATTGAACCGAGATTACAGGGATATTTTAAAGAAAATTCGTGTAATTCGCGTAATTCGTAGTTTTAATAAGTTGCCCGAACGAAGTGAGGGCTAAGTTCTCAGGTTCTCGGGATGGTTGATCCGGCTTGACTCAAACGGTCAGGGGAGATATACTATTACCGGTGAGTCACGGAAAAATTTATGACGGGGTATGTGACATGAAGCGCACGGGTTTGACGGAATTGCCGCAGTGGAAAGATCTGGAGAAGCATTATCGGAAGATCAGGGGCCTTCACCTGCGCTCGCTCTTCCGGGATGATCCGGATCGGGTGGCCCGGTTCTCCCTGACCGCGGGGGACCTTTTCCTCGACTACAGCAGGAACCGGATCACCGAAGAGACGATGCGGCTTCTTGTCGGCCTGGCCGATGCGGCCGGTCTGCGGGAGGCGATCGACGCCATGTTCCGGGGGGAGAAGATCAACCGAACCGAGAACCGGGCCGTTCTTCACGTCGCTCTCCGGGCGCCCGATGACCGGTCGATCGTGGTGGACGGGAAGGACGTGGTCCCCGGCGTTTACCGGGTATTCGCCCAGATGGCCGCCTTTGCCCGGAAGGTGCGCTCGGGCGAATGGAAAGGGTACACCGGCAAATCGATCCGGAACGTGATCAACATCGGGATCGGGGGGTCCGATCTGGGGCCGGCGATGGCGGCCGCGGCCCTCAAGTTCTACGCCGACCCGAAGCTGGACGTCCGGTTCATCTCCAACGTGGACGGGACCCACTTCGCGGAGTCGGTAAAAGGTCTCGACCCCGCCGAGACCCTGTTCGTGATCTGCTCCAAGACCTTCACCACCCAGGAGACGTTGACCAATGCCCGCAGCGCCCGCGACTGGTGTTTGGGATCCCTGGGCTCGGAGCGGGCGGTGGCGGCGCATTTCGTGGCGGTCTCGACCAACGGCCGGGAGGTGACCGCGTTCGGGATCGACATCAAGAACATGTTCGAGTTCTGGGATTGGGTCGGCGGACGGTATTCCCTCTGCTCGGCGATCGGGCTGGCGCTGATGATCGCGATCGGGCCGGGGCATTTCGGGGAGATGCTGGCGGGATTCCGCCTGATAGATCATCATTTTTACCACGCCGCTTTTACTGCCAACATGCCGGTGATCCTGGCGCTCCTGGGGATCTGGTACAACAATTTCTTCGATGCCCAGAGCTACGCGGTGCTCCCCTACGACCAGTACCTGAGCCGGTTCCCGGCTTATCTCCAGCAGCTGGACATGGAGAGCAACGGCAAATCAGTCGACCGGGAGGGGCGCCGGGTGAACTACCAGACCGGCCCCGTTGTCTGGGGCGAGGCGGGGACCAACGGCCAGCACGCCTTCTACCAGCTGATCCACCAGGGGACGAAGCTGGTCCCGGCCGACTTTATCGGCTTCTGCCGGTCGCACAATCCCCTCCGCGATCACCATCAGAAGCTCCTGGCCAACTTCATCGCCCAGCCGGAGGCCCTCGCCTTCGGGAAGACCCCGGAAGAGGTCCGGGCGGAAGGAGTCGCTGAGGAACTGGTGCCTTTCAAGACCTTCGAGGGGAACAAGCCGACCAACACCATCCTGGCCGAAAAGCTGACGCCGTCGGTGCTGGGGCAGCTGATCGCTCTTTACGAGCACAAGATCTTCGTCCAGGGACAGGTCTGGAACATCTACTCCTTCGATCAATGGGGGGTCGAGCTGGGAAAGGTCCTGGCAAAAAAGGTTCTGGCCGAGCTGTCCGCGCCGGCGGAGCCGGTCCTCGATCACGACTCGGCCACCAACGAGATCATCCGACGGGTGAGAGAGGAGGGAGGGGAGAGGGGATAGGTACCTGCGCGAGCAATGTAGTGTTTCGTAATTTTCAGCCTGAGGCTGATGCGCCTCTGGCACACAATAATCTGATTTTTTCTTCGAAAAAATCAGAGCGGTTTATCTCAAGCCAACAGAAAAATCATATCCCGGAAGACAAATGGTGGCTGATGGTGGAAAGGCTTTTGTATGTTATTGCCTCGGTGAAAGTATTTTAATGAACCAACAGACCCGACGAAGTCGGGTCCAATATTACGTAGCGCCGAAGGCGCTAATTAATAACAGGGAGGTGTTGGTCATGAAGAAGACGTCGTTGTTCGTATTGGCGGCCATGTGGGCCGTGTTGGCGGGCGCTGTTTCCGGCCAGACGCCCGATATCCAGGGGCTGATCGATGCGGCGGTTCCCGGCGAGGTTATTTCCGTTCCCGCCGGAACCTACCAGGTCAACCTGATTGTAAAAGAAGGGGTCATCCTGGAAGGCGCGGGCGCCGAGGTGACTCTCCTCGACGGTGGCGGAAAAGGCCCGGTTATCGTGGGGGAGACCGGGAGCATCGTCAAGGGGTTCACCATCACCAACGGGATTGAAGGGGTGAAGCTCTCCGGCAGTTTGATGGGAGTCTTTGAGAACGTCATCACCGCGAACAGGGGAAGCGGGATCCGCTCCGGAGGAGGGGACTGCGTCATCGTCAACAATAGCATCTGCCGGAACCAGGGGCCGGCCGGGATCGATGTCGCCCGTTCCGAGGTTCTGGCGGCGAATAACAACATCTGCGGAGAAAATGCGGGGTTTCTGTTCTGGGAATCGCCGAACTCCACGGTCGTGAATAACGTGATCGCGTTCTCTGAGGTGGGATTGCTCCGGGACGATAAGTCCGCGCCGGACATTGATAACAACATTTTCTGGGAGAACGGGGTTGATTTCACCCTTCCCCCGCTGGAGGGGGAAAATTATTTTCAGGACCCGATCCTCCTGGCGGGGGAAGACGGGGTCTGCCGTTTGGCGGCCGACTCGCCGGCCGCGGAATGGGGCGTCCCGGTTGAAGGTTTGCCGGAAGAGCTGACCGGCGGCATCGGGGCCGGTATCTCGGGCAGCGTGCCGCTCGAGGTCTACCGGGGAATCATGGAAACCGTCCGGGCCAGGATTCTCGGGTACCAGCCGCTGGTCGAGTACGAGCTGCTGGAAGAGATAGGGAGATTCGGCGTTGCCACCTCATTCTCGCAGCCGGATTTCACCGTCGGCTCCTCCACTCTCGCCACCGCGATCGAGGAGATCGCGGCCTTCGATCGGGAAAGCCTCGACCCGCTGATCGAGCGGCTGGTGCCGAACGAGCCGCCCGCAGTAGAGGTGCGGAGTTGTGACGGGATCGTTTACCCCCGGGAAAAGGACCGCTACGCCATGGAGAGCGTCTTCGTCAAGCCGGAGTCCTATTACGTTTCCCCGGACGGACGCCTCCATTTTGTCCGCGAGACCTCTTTCCCCCGGATCCGGATCGTTCTCCCGGAAAGATACACCGTGGAGAGCCTTTTCCCGGAAGGGGAGATTGATGCCGAAACAGGGGTCGTCTCGATCGCCCGCCCCGACGGGGGCATGACCGAGATCAATCTGGTCCTCTCCCCGCTCTAAATTAAAACTAATAACCACAGAGGCACAGAGAAAAGAGAATATCGAACACCGAATATCGAATGTCGAAGGAAAAGCATTCGTAATTCGATATTCGGTGTTCGATATTCGATATTTGCTTTTCCCCTGGTTTCGATAAGCCATTGTGAATCGTTTCGATGTAGTAGGAATCGGTCGTAACTGTATCGATTACCTCGCGCTGGTTTCTTCCCTTCCTCCCCCCGACAGTAAAGTCCCGATGAAGGAGTACCGGGTGGTCGGCGGCGGCCAGGCCACCACCGCCCTGGCCGCCCTCTCCCGGCTGGGCCTGAAAACCGCCTATGTGGGCGTGGTGGGGGATGACGATGGCGGAAGGCTGGTCCTGGAGGGGCTGCGGGAGATGGGGGTGGACGTCTCCGGTGTGGTGGTGGAGAAGGGGGGAGCGACCCCGATCGCCCTGATCTTTGTGGATGAGCAGGCCGGCACCCGGACCATCGCCTACCAGCCCACGTCCCCCGGCCGGTTATCCATCTCCTCGGTTGACCTGAACCTGATCCTCTCCGCCCGCTGCCTGATGGTCGATCCCCACGAGACGCTCTTCGGTCTGGAGGTGAGTAAAGAGGCCCGGAAACGCGGGATCCCGATTATCTACGATGCTGAGCACCTGACCGGGGGTTTCTATGAGATGCTGGCCGCCGCCGACTATGTGGTCGGCTCCGAAGATGTCGTCCAAACCCTGAAAGCGGCCGGCCCGGAGGAAGCTCTAAAGAAACTGCTCTCCGCCGGGCCGACGGCGGCCGTGATCACGCTTGGCGCCCGGGGGGCGATCGCCCTGACACCGGAGGGATACGTCCGGAGCTCGGCCTTCCGGATCGAAGTGGTCGATACCACCGCCGCCGGCGACGCCTTCCACGCTGGCTTCGCCTACTCGGTGCTGCAGGGCTGGGGGATGGAGAAGACCCTTGAATTCTCCAACGCCCTGGGCGCCCTGGTCTGCCGGGGTCTGGGGGGGAGGGAGACTCTGCCCACACTCGATGAAGTTTTTAATTTTTTAAGCTGGTAGTTCATGATGAAGTACTTGGGGTCAGACCTTGGGTATTGCTTGGATACTTAGATAAACAAGGTCTGACCCCAATCCCATGTCGTATTCGGGCACTTGGCGACCGGCGAGAGGGGAGTCTGCAATCTGCTGGGAGCGGCGAGTGAGGCGATCGACCATACGGAGGGCATACTTCCGGGAATCCCGAGCGATGTAGGCATGAATTGCGTCGAGATGGCCTTCCGCCGTTTCTGTCCAGTGAACCTTCATTCGGCAAGGCCGTACTTTGCCCGGACTTCTTTTACGTCACGGGTGTGGCCGGCGTTGCTGTCAGCCATGCCCTTCTCAATAACCTCGCGCACGTAGATCTCGTGCATAAGGTCATCCCAGGTGGCATTTTGAGGCATCTGATCGATCAGCTTATGCGCTTCTTCTTTCTGCATCATGCTTCCCATTGTTCCGTCTCCTATTATTTTACAGGGATAGAATAACCGAAAGCCCGAAGTAAATCAATATCCCCGGCGCTGAACGATAAATTGTACCGAAGTTTTCTTTTATATTTCAGCAAAAAGATTCCGACAGGGCAAGACAAGTTTTGGCGGGAGAAAATCGGGGTCAAACTTCGAGGGGCTGTCCGACAACCCGCAACAACGAATGGAAAACGCACTTTGCTGGTAGTAGCAGCCTTCCAGCCCTTCGTGTCCTGTAAGCGGATTTCGTATTTTCTCGGCCTGGTTGCTTTATTCACAATCTGATATTATGTGCACGTAGAATTAAAGCCTCGGCCGATCGGGAAGAAAAACAGAGTGTTACAGGCTTTATGATTCCCTTATTTTAAATAGTTCACACACAATAAATCAGGGTTCTATGTCGGACATAATCTCCATTCATTCTTTTCGCGGCGGCACGGGGAAATCGAACATTTCCGCCAACCTGGCGGCGCTGTACGCCATGGACGGGTTGCGGGTCGGGGTGGTCGATACGGATATTCAGTCACCCGGCATTCACGTGCTTTTCGGCGTTGCCGAGGAAGCGATTGCTTATTCCTTGAATGATTATCTATGGGGCAGATGTACGATTGAGCAAACCGCCCGCGATGTCACCGACGCTCTCAAGGCGCCGGTCGCCGGCGCCGTTTACCTGATTCCTTCCAGCGCTAACGCGGCGGACATCGCGCGGGTACTTCGTGACGGCTATGACGTCAATCTCTTGAGCGATGGTTTCCGCGAGCTGATCGCGGCGCTCAAACTCGACGTGCTGATTATCGATACCCACCCCGGCCTGAACGAGGAGACGCTGCTTTCCATCGCCGTTTCCAACGCCTTGCTGATAATCATGCGTCCCGATTATCAGGATTACCAGGGGACGAGCCTGACCGTGGAAGTCGCCCGGGAACTCGAGGTTCCTCGAATGATGATCCTGGTCAACAAGATGCCGGCGACGTTCGATAAAGAGCAGATCCGCCGGACGATCACCGATGCCTATAACTGCCCGATAACCGCGATCCTCCCCCATTCCGATGAAATGATGTCGCTCGCCAGCCATGAAATTTTTGCGGTTCGCTGGCCGGAGCATCCCATTGTCAGCGATCTGAAGATCGTGGCGAGAGCGTTGATCGGCTGAAAGCATGGAAAAGATCAAACAATCGATCGGGAAGATCTCGACGATCTGCGTCATTACGGGTTGCCTTTATGGGGTGGCGAACTTCCTGTCCGGCAAATTTTATCTGCCCGGTTGTTCCTTTGCCGAATTACGCCCGCAGGTGATCCTGCCGATGTTCATCGGGATAATGTTCGGCCCCGTCGCCGGTTTCGTCTGCGGCGGACTCGGGGATATGTTCGGCTATTATATCGGCGGCAAGGGACTTTTATTCGCCCCCTATTGGAGCCTCGCCAACGGTCTGATGGGGCTGATCCCGGGAATGGCCCGTTACCTGGGAGCGCGCACGATCGATTCCATCGGGTCATTCGTGAAATTGCTCGGCCTGCTGCTTCTGGCCTCCAGCCTGCCGTTTGCTTTCGCGACCGCGTTCGAGTTCCGGCTGGGGCATCTTCCCTTCCATGACGCCGTATTCCGCTTTTTCCTGCCGATCGTCATCACCGACACGCTCTGGGCGTTCACGCTGGTTCCTCTTTTTATGTACGTGTTTCGGTTGCTGATCGTGCGTATCGAGATGCGCACCATATTGACGGTGTATTATCTGCTCATCCTCACGGTCATGGCCACCTGGTTGAGCGACCTGGTCATCACCGGGGGCCGGGAAACGCAGGTGGAGGTTTTCTACACACTCGGGGCCGTTACACTGCTGGTTTTGATTGTCGGCCTGGCGGTTTCCGTAGTTTCCTCCAAAAAAATAACCGCGCCGGTAATCAATCTTACCGCGGTCGCGCGCCGCGTGGAGGACGGCGACTATTCCCGGACGGAAGAACTGCGGGGCATCATCAATCGTCCGGACGAGTTGGGCACCCTGGCCAAGGTCTTCTCCGGGATGATCCAGTCGGTAAAAAAACGTGAACATGATCTGCGGCACCAGCTGACCACGCTGGAAATCGAGATCGACCGCAAGAAACAAAGCGCCGAGCTGGAAAAAATCACCGGCTCGGATTATTTTAAAAAGCTTAAACAGAAAGCCGCCCATCTGCGTCGGCAGGCAACCGACGGCGAGGAGAAGGATTCGGCATGAAAAAGCAAGCAGGGAAAAAAGAGATCGGTTCGATCCTGGACAATCTCATGAAGTCTTCCCGCTTTGCCAGAAGCGGGAAGACCCCCCCGGTGCTTCACGGCTCCCTGCTGACCATCTTCGGCGTGCCCCTGATCGAACAGCACGACGGCGGTTTTCTTATCGATATGACGGCGGTCAAAGTCTTCTCGGGCATCCCCGGTTTCGTCAGTTCTCTCGCCAAGCTGGTGGTGGAAAAATGCCGCGGCCCGGTCACCGATATTCTATCCCAGGTGGTGGTGGATTCCGAAAGCACGCCGGAACTGGCTGCCCTGGGAGTGACCCACGTGGTAGTCTATGCCCGCAATGTCGTGGCCCGTTACCTGGCGGAAGGGCAGGAAAGCTTCGCCCGGCACCTGCGCCTGATCTTCGACGCCATTCAAACCCCGAAATGGGGCGGCCTCCTCTTCCCGCGAGCATTCGAAAGCCGGGGCGACGCAGCCGATCAGCGGGGTGAGGATGAAAACCGGGCCCTGCTTTTTCCGTTCCATACCGGAGCCGAGAAATATTTCGCCCTGCTTGAATATGACCGGGAAAGGCACTTTCTTCGGATCACCATCGAAGACGCCGCGCAATCGCGCCTGTTCCTGAAGCGGATCCCCCACCGCGTGGTCAAGGATTCCGGGCGGCGGCATTATGGCCAGGACATTTCCACCCTGGCGGAGCGAATTTTTACCGGCATTCACAATGAATGCCAGAACCAGCGGGATGAATACATGGAAATCCCCGGCCGGCAGCCGGCTTTGTTTGAACTGTTGATCGAGTCCGGCCTGGGGGAAGTTCACGGAGCGGTCTTCCGCTGGACGCGGGAAGTCGCGGAATCACTTCTGCTGAATGGCAGTGCCACCTTTATTTCTTTGTTGTCGAAAATACTGGTCCTGCTCGAAGACGAGAGCGTCACTCACACGCTGGCGGACGGAAATGTGATTGAAATGGTCGCCGGCGCCACCCACGTTTATATCGATCTTTCCCGGAAAAAACGGTTTCTCAACCTGAGCATTGGAGAACGACGCCCGCGACCGGACATGCGGTTTCATCTGAAGAAGATGCCGTCGTTGCTGCGGACCCTGGAGAGCGACCGCCGGGCAACCCTGGAAAATTATCGCGTCTTCCTGATCCATCACGCCACTTCCGAAGTGCTGGGGTTCATCAAGACCCTGGAAGAAGCGCGCTGCGCTTGTCTGACGACCCTTTTTATCCGTTACCGGGGCATCATTCCCGGTTTTTACCTGGACGATCTGCTCAGCCTGCCCGACCGGAATTTCCATTTCTACGCCCTGCAGCGCCTGGAACAGCAGGCTTCGGTAGAGGGGGCCTACATCCTATCGGGCCAGTTCTCTTCGTTAAAAGGGATGGAGAATCTTGACGCGGCCCTGCGGAAGCAACGAGGCGGCTACCTGGATTCCATGCGTCTGGCCGCCGGGCACCTGTTTTTCCGGGAGGCGCTGGCGGCCAGGGGCGAGGGACGGAAACTCCTGATCATCGAAGACGGCGGTTACATCGCCCCCCTGTTAAATCGATTCTGTCACGCCGGCAAAACTCTCTCCGCCGCGCTGGAATTTTTCTCCCTGGAACCGCTGCCGGGAATGCGCGCGGACGTGCCGTTGAAAGAATGGCTGGATGACATCCTTCCCGCGACATTCGAACATACCAGCAACGGTTATTATCAGTTGCGTGATGTCGAACAAACGGACGGTCAACTGGTTTTTCCCGCGTTCACGATCGCTCTTTCCAAGTACAAGAACGTTAATGAAGCCGAGGCCTGCGCTTATTCCATCCTTAATGCCGTGGAATCCATCTTCCACGGCCTCGGCAGAAGCTTTATGAACCGGCATGTTCTGGTTCTGGGTTCGCGGGGAAACATCGGCCATTTTTTATTTAAAGCCGCCCGGGAACGCGTTTCCTATGGGTCCGTCCGCGGCCTCGACCTCAAGGTCCCGGCCGGATCGCCGGTGGGGGGGGCGGAATACTACGCTATCGGCGAGATGCCGGAAGAAGAATGGAAAGCCCTCGACCTTTTCCTCGGTGTTACCGGCACTTCGGTAATCCAGCGGGACTTTTTGGAAAAACTGATCGTAGGGGGGGAGGTCCGCGACATCTTTTTTGCCAGTGGGTCCACAAAAACCATCGAGTTTTCGGACGTGACCGGCTGGATCGAGGAACTTGCCGCCTCCGATAAGCCCGTCATCGGCGGTTATCCCGTGCGTCTGGAAAAAATCCCGATCAGAGATCCTCAGACCGCCACTCTGCAAGGCCACCGAGTCCGGATCATTTTTGCGGATGGGGTTGAAATAGCCGGTATCTCCCCTGGCGACCGCGGGAAGAATCTTTACCTGCTGGGTGATTCCATGCCGATCAATTTTCTTTATTACGGTGTGCCGGGCGAAGTCATGGACGGCGTATTCGAGGAATTGTTCTGTCTCCTGACCGGGTTCGTGGCCGCTCACGAAAAGGGCTTCCGATATCCGCCCGCCATTTATGCGGTTGACCGCAATATCGATAAGCACGCGTCGCTCGTGCCGGATAATTCCGCGCGATGCCGTCACAGGATCAACCACGATCTTCCGGAGGAAGGCCGCCCATGAAGGCATGCTTGATTTCAACAATTGCATTGTCAATAACGGCGGTAGGTGGATGCGCGGGGATCGGAGAAAATCACCCCCTTTCGGATCAGCAGGTCATAAGTTTTCTGCAACTCCAACCCATGTCCGATGATGCTTGTCCCGGGTACTACCTCCCAACTTATGAATCCGGTCTCAAGGCCGCCCTGGATAAGGACCGCGCCGCCGCTTCCCTGATTTATTACTTGATGACCAGGGAGACACCCATCGATCCCTGGCATGTTCTCACTTCGGATGAAGTCTTGCTCTATCACGCCGGCGCTCCCATGATCCAGATGCTGCTTTATCCCGACGGCGCCTGGGAGGAGGTTGTCCTGGGCCCCGAGGTGGAAAAGGGACAGGTCATGCAGAAGGTTATCCCGGCCGGCACCTGGATGGGTTTTGTAAAAAAAGACGATCCGAATGTCGACTGGGGACTTTACGGAGTCCTGGTCGTGCCCGCTTGGAATATTGAAGACATCCGCATGCTTAAAAGCGGTTCCGAACGGGAAGAACTCGAGAAAAAATATCCAACGGCCGTGCAACGCGGCAAGGAATTAGGGCTATTTTAGTTCAAGGGGTCAGACCTTGTTTATTGAACTATCCCTCCCAGCAATCCGTCCAGTTCCCGGAGGCAGCGTTTCAGCCCCTTCTGCGCCGTCGGCTCTTCCAGGAACGGCTTAATCAGGGTGCTCCCCACGATCGCTCCGTCGGCGGACTTCCAGACCTCGAGAAGCTGGTTACGGGTCGAGATCCCGAAGCCGACGCAGACTGGGAGGGCGGTCAGCTTCTTGATCCGGCGCACTTTTCCCGCCATCTCCTGCGAGAGGGATTTCTGCGCCCCGGTGACGCCGGTCCGAGAGACATAGTAGATAAAGCCGCCGCTCTTTTCGGCCGCCAGTTTAATCCGCTCCGGGCTGCTGGTCGGGGCGAGGAGAAAGATGGTGTGGATGCCGCTGGCTTTGAGCGGGAGACGGATCGGATCGGAAGCCTCCGGGGGGAGGTCGGGGACGATGATCCCGTCCACGCCCGCCCGGGAGAGCTCCCGGGCCAGCCGGTCCGGCGGCCGGCTGAGGAAGGGGTTGAGATAACCCATCAGGACCAGGGGGATATCGGAAACCTCCCGAATCCTGGCGGTCAGGCGTAGCGCGTCCGCGAGCGTCGTTCCTCGTTTTAGCGCCGCCTGGGAGGAGGCCTGGATGGTGGGTCCGTCGGCGATCGGGTCGGAGAAGGGGACGCCTAGTTCGACGATGTCCACCCCCCGTTTCTCCATCTCCAGGATCAGCTTAAGATTGGTATTGAGATCCGGGAACCCGACCGTGAGGTAGGCGATGAAAGCCTTTTTTCCCCGTTTATTAAGCTGGTCGAATGTTGAGTTGATCCTGTTATTCATAGAGTTATTAGTCAGTCCATAATTGTATTGACATGTCATTCAGGCTGTGTCGCAACCCTCAAAATGTCATCGCGATCCGCCTCAGGCGGAGAAGCGATCTTAATTTGCGAATAGAATATGTTATATTCCAATGGGTTGAGATTGCTTCGTCCCCCTCACTTCGTTCGGGGGCCTCGCAATGACAGAAAATCGTCGAAAATATCGATTGCGACACAGTCTGATTGCGAGGAGCGAAGCGACGAAGCAATCTCAACTCTATGCACAGCAAGAGATTGCTTCGCTGCGCTCGCAATGACCACAGTCGTTGATGTAAATGCTACAGCGGTTGGATTAATAAATTATCGCCGTGATTGAAATCGGGGAAAAAAGGAATGTTCAAAGTTCGGTTTTTCTCAGAATGTCCAGGTCCTTGTCTCCCCTTCCGGACAGGCAGACAATGATGGATTTGTTTTTTTCCAGGCGACGGGCGAGGGTAATCGCGTAAGCCACAGCGTGGGCGGACTCCAGGGCGGGGATGATCCCTTCCCGGCGGCTGAGCAGGACCGTAGCCTGAAGAGCCTCGCGGTCGGTGACCGCCGCGTATTCGGCCCGGCCGGTTTCCTTCAAACGGCTGTGCTCCGGCCCCACGCCGGGATAGTCAAGCCCGGCCGAGATTGAATGGGTTTCCCGGACCTGGCCTTGGCGGTCCTGGAGGAGGTAGCTGTAACTTCCGTGGAGAACGCCGGGCCGGCCTTTCAGCAGGGTGGCGGCGTGTTTACCGGTCGCAAGGCCGAGGCCCCCCGCCTCCACGCCGACCAGCCGGACCGGGTCCCGGAGGAAGGGATGGAACAGCCCCAGGGAATTGCTCCCGCCGCCCACGCAGGCGACCAGGCAGTCGGGAAGGCCTCCGCTTATTTTTCTGAACTGCCGTTTCGCCTCCCGCCCGATCACCGATTGAAAATCCCGGACCATCTCCGGGTACGGGCGCGGCCCGACGGTGGAGCCGAGCAGATAATAGGTGTCCCGGACATGGGTGACCCAGTCCCGCATCGCCTCGTTGCAGGCGTCCTTCAACGTCCGGCTGCCGGTCAGGACCGGGATGACCCGGGCACCCAGCAGTTCCATCCGGAAGACGTTGAGCGCCTGCCGCTTGATGTCCTCGCTCCCCATGTAAACCTCGCAGGACAGTCCCAACAACGCGCAGGCGGTGGCGGCGGCGACGCCGTGCTGCCCGGCCCCGGTCTCGGCGATGACCCGCTTTTTTCCCATCTTTTCGGCCAGGAGCGCCTGACCCAGGCAGTTGTTGATCTTGTGGGCGCCGGTGTGGCAGAGATCTTCCCGTTTTAAAAAGATCCGCGCGCCCCCGGCATGGGCGGTGAGGCGGTCGGCAAAGTAGAGCGGCGTCGGGCGACCGGCGTAATCGGCCAGCAGGCTCTTGAGCCGTGCGCGGAAAGAGCTGTCTCGGCTGTAGCGGCGGTATGCCTCCTCCAGCTCCCGGAGGGGAGCCATCAGCGTCTCGGGGACATACTGGCCGCCATATTTCCCGAATCCACGGGTGATTTTCGAGCGGGTATTCTTCATGCTCTGGTTCATTCTTTGTTACAATTTCGAGTAACGGCTGGTGCGCCCCGCCGCGGTTTGGCGATCCCGTTCGCTCAGGCGAGCCCGGGTCATCCGTTCCCTCAATCCCCCTTCTTCGACAAACGCCCGTTCGAGCTGTCGGATCTGCCGGTCGAGCAGGCAGTTGGCGACCTTGATCAGGCCGATGATGGCGTTGGCGGAGATGGCCGGGTCGGGATTCTCGACGGCCTTCCTGAATGTTTCGTAATCCGCCCCCGGTGTGCGCACGAGCGTCGCCAGCCGCCGGGCGTAGGGATGATCGTGGCCCCATTCCGGGATGCCTCGGAGCCGCAGGAAATCGCGGTAGTCAGCCAGCAACTCCTCCAGGCTGGCACGGGCGACGTTGGTCAGCTTGATCTCGGTCTCCTTGGACGTACCCGAGGCCATGCTGGCCTCGATGATATTCTGCTTCCCCGACCGCGCGGCCTGGACCATCTGACCGACGGTGCGGTCGTACCGGTCGAAATAGCGCTCACAAAAGCGGACGGTGGCGTCGTAGACGACCTCCGCCCGCTGGTAGGAAAGCAGTTTCTGGTAGCCACCGTGAGGCGGTATGAATCCCTTGTTCATGGCTGGAGCCCTCCCTGAAAGGCTGCGTAAAAAAGGGACTGAAGGGACAGCAGGGACAAAAGGATCAGACAACCGGCCGGCAGATCTGACCTTCCGGTCTTTACCTTTTGTCCCTTCAGTCGCTGATGTCCCTGCTCCTGGAAAACCTTGGTCGCTGTCCCACAATCTTGCCGTCACCGCCCTTCATTTACAAGTAAAAATCCTCTGCCGGGTCTTACGGGTATTCCCCCCGGATTATTTCTGGGCCTCACACACGAATTCCTGCATTTTATCATGGTCCTTGATACCCGGAGCGCTCTCAACGCCGGAGGAGACATCCACACCCCGGGGTTTTACCTCGCGCACCGCCCGCCGCACGTTCTGTGGCGTCAGACCCCCGGCCAGGATGACCGGGAATCCCGATTCTACCACCCGGCAGGCCACGGTCCAGTCAAAGGTTTTCCCGGTTCCTCCCGGCGCCTGTTTGGTCAGCGTGTCGAGAAGAAACGCCACTGGCCGGTAGCCGCCCGGAAGTTCCGGCACCCTGCTTCTCCCGATTCCGATCACTTTGAAGTAGGGGAGGGAAAACTGTTCGCAATATTCCGGCGGTTCGTTGCCGTGGAACTGGAGGATATCGAGGCCGCAGACCGCTGCCGTCTCTTTCACTTTTTCCGGCTCTTCATCGAGAAAGACGCCGACCGACCGGATACCGGCCGGAAGCAGCCGGGTGAGCTTCCCCGCTCTCTCAAGGTCCAGGAAACGGGGAGAACCGGGGACGAAAATAAACCCGGCAAAATCAACGCCCAGGCCGCTCAGGAAAAGAACGTCCTCTTCCCGGGTCAGACCGCAAATTTTAATTTGTATTCTATCCATCTAATAGAACTCAAATCTCTATGTTCAAACCTGAATAGGAGGCTGTTCTATCAGTGTAGCGGGTGCGTTTGTTTGGAATTTGCAATTTTGAATTTGGAATTTATTTGTTATTTGTGATTTGGGATTTGTACTTTCACTGGTTAAACAATCCTGGTCGCAACTGATTACATGTTTATAAGCTCCTTGATAGTTGCTTTAACATTATCACTCCTGACCAGGGTTTCTCCCACCAGGATCGCGTCCGCCCCGGCTCCGGCCAGACGGCGCACGTCGCCGGCGGTCCGGATCCCGCTCTCCGCCACCCTCACCCGGTCCTCCGGGATCAGGGGGAGCAGGCGGAGGGAGGTCTCCAGGTCGACCTCCAGGGTGTTCAGGTCCCGGTTATTGATACCGATGATACTGGCCGGGCAATCGATTGTCTTCTTGAGTTCACCCCGCCCGTGGGATTCAACCAGACAGGAGAGGCCGAGCTCTCCCGCCACCCGCAGAAACTTTTTCAGCTGTTCCCTGTCAAGCATCTCCGCGATCAGTAAAACCGCATCGGCCCCGGCGCACCGGGATTCGTAGACCTGGTATTCATCGAGGATAAAATCCTTCCTCAGGACCGGGATGGTGACGGCTTCCTTCGTGATCCGGAGATCTTCCAGCGATCCGCCGAAGTAATAGTTTTCGGTCAGGACCGAGACCGCCGCCGCCCCTCCCTCCTGGTAGAGGCGGCCGAGCCGGGCCGGGTCGATTTCCCCCGCGATGGCGCCGGCGGAGGGAGACGATCTCTTTATCTCTGCGACCAGGGATAGGCCCGGCCGGCGCAGCGCTTCCTCGAAATCGCGGGCGGGAGGGAGGTCCCGGATCCGGGCCCGGAGTTCGTTGAGGGGCGTCCCGGCCCGGCGGGCCGCGATCTCTCCTTCCTTCAACCGGCGGATCGTTCCTAAAAAATCGCTCATCATTGCTTATCTGGTCACCGGAATATCGCCGGCGGAGCCGAAGTAAACCCGGGTCACCCCCCGGATCGCCCAGAGACCGGCAGTCTCACGGAAAATTCCCATTTCGTCCTGCCAGCCGTCATGGTAATCGGCCGGAACCGGCTGATCCGGGCTCCCCCCAAAATAGCAGCGGGTAATCCCCCGGATCGCCCAGAGTCCCGAGGAGGGCCGGAAAATCCCGGGCCGCCGGGTGTGGGCCGCCCCGGTAGCGGTATAATCCCCGGGGACCGGAATGTCATTCGCTCCGCCGAAATAAACCCTGGTTATTCCTTTCACTGCCCACCGCCCCCCGACCGACCGGAATACCGCGATTTCGCAACGGTTATCCCCGTTGTAGTCTCCCGGAACCGGCTGGTCGGAAGAGGTCCCATAATAGACCCGGGTCACGCCCCGGACCGCCCAGAGGCCGGTGCCCGGCCGGAATATTCCCTGGTCGCAATACCCGTTGCCGTTATAATCGCCGGGGACCGGGATATCGGAGGAGGAGCCGAAATAAACCCGGGTCGTCCCCCGGATCGCCCAGAGACCGCTCGCGGCCCGGAAGACGCCGATCTCCGTCTTCAGGTTGCCGTCGTAATCGCCGGGGACCGGGATATCGGAGGAGGAGCCGAAGTAAACCCGGGTCACCCCTCTCACCGCCCACAATCCCGCCGCCCGCCGGAAAACGGCAATGTCGTCGTAACCGTCCCCGTTGTAATCGCCGGAGGCGATCACATACCGGCCGCTCTCTTGCAGGACGATGTCATCGGACGCGCTGTAGGTGCTGGCGCCGGATTTGACCTCCGAAGAGACCGTCTTGGACCCATTGCCGGAGGTGAGAGTCCAGGACTTCGTGGCTTGATACGGTTCCCAGCCCGTCCATGATCCGCCCGAGTTCTGAAACCTCATCTGCGTCGCGCCGGCAGGGGCGTGGACGTAGAGCGTGACATTCCGGCTGCTGGTGGTTTCCTCCTCATCGTTTATCACCAGCGGATATACTCCCGAGCGGGCGCCATAGTCCGCCGTCCAGTAATGACCGTAGGTACTGGAGGCGCTGTAAGCATAACCGATACCGATCTCCCGGTAGCTGGAACTGAGCATGATCGCGTTATGGGGCGGACTTCCTTTCCACTGGTTAATCGTGGCCGCGGCGGTGCTGTTCCCGGCGGCGATCGTCTCCCCATAGGTGGTCCAGTTATATCCCGCGGCGGTTATCCGCTGGCCGGGGGTGGTCCCCCCGGAGCCGGTATGACTGAAAAAGTTATTGACGGCCATGTCGGTGGAGTGCCCGCGGGCGGCGTTGGTAAGCAACGAGTCCATCTTGTACGGCAGAAGACTATTGGCGCGGCGGTACTGATTGATCAGGACCACCAGTTCCCTTTCCCTCACCGGGTCGGCCAGAAGCATCTTCCTCCCCGGAAAGAGGGGTTCCCGGGTCGGCGCCGAAAACTCCAACCCGCTGTTGCCCTCCGAGTCGAAATAGCCGATGGCGGCCGTTTTGGCGTCCCCGGCAACCGGGTTTGCCGGCCCCAGGCAGAAAAAGAACACCACATTGATGATCAGTATCTTTACCGCGGTCATTATTCACCTCCCTCGCTTGCCATCGTTAGTTGCTTTTTACCCCGCGCCGGTCGCCGGTCATTTTGCGGGGCGTCATTTTTAACCCGAGATGATCGAAGATCATTTTTCGGGTCGGATTTCGTCATCAGTTCTCACCCTCTTTTGTCATCTCCCGGAGCCTTTCCAGTTTCTCCCGCGCTGGTCCCTCTTCGATAGCGGCCCTGGCTTTTTCAATCCCTTCTTCCAGGGTGGGAGCGGCCCCTCCCAGCATGATCACCGCCCCGGCATTGAGAAGCGCGACATCCGTCCGGGGGCCTTTCTTCCCCTCGAGGATCTCGAGAATGATCCGGGCGTTCTCGGCCGGCTCCCCGCCCTTCAGTTCGTCCGGGCGGCAGAGGGCCAGGCCGAACTGTTCGGGGCTGAACTGGAATGTCCGGACTTCTCCGTCCTTCAGCTCCGAAACGACCGTAGCCGTGGTCAGGGTTATCTCGTCGAGGCCGTCCGCCCCGTGGACCACCCAGGCCCGCTCGCTTCCCAGGTCGTTCAGGACCCGGGCCAGGGTCTCGGTCAATGCTTCGCTGTACACTCCGAGCAGCTGGACGGAGGCCCCGGCGGGGTTGGAGAGAGGGCCGAGGATATTGAAGATGGTCCGGATGCCGATCTCCCTCCGGGGGCCGATCGCGTGTTTCATGGCCGCGTGGAGGAGTGGCGCGAAGAGAAAAGCGATCCCGATCTCGTCCAGGCATTTCTCCAGCACCTCCGGGGGCGCCATGATGTTGACCCCCAGCTCGCGGAGAACGTCGGCGCTCCCGCACCGGCTGGAGACCGAGCGGTTGCCGTGCTTGGCCACCGTGATCCCGGCCCCGGCCGCGATCAGGGCCGCGGCCGTGGAGATGTTGAAGGTATTGCTTTTGTCTCCCCCGGTTCCGCAAGTGTCGACCACCGTTCTCCCGGCCGGGGTCCTGATCCTCCGCGCCTTCTGCCGCATGATCCGGGCGCATCCGCTGATCTCTTCCACCGTCTCGCCTTTCAAGCGCAGCCCGGTGATGAACGCCGATATCTGGGCCGGCGTCGCGTCCCCGCTCATGACGGTCTCCATCACCCCGGCCGCTTCCTCCCGGGAGAGATTGATGCCGCTGATCACCTTATCGAGGGCGTCCTTGATCTGGATCTGCCCGGTCTTGCCGGAGATAAAATTATGGAGGAGGCGCTTGCCGTGCTGGGTGAGGATCGACTCCGGGTGAAACTGCACCCCCTCGACGGGGAACTGCCGGTGCCGGAGGGCCATGATCTCCCCGTCCGGCCCGCGGGCGCTGATCTCGAGTTCCGGGGGAAGATCCGCTTCATCGACGATCAGGGAGTGGTAGCGGGTGGCCTCGAAGGGGTTCTCCAGGCCGGAAAAGATGGTCTTCCCGTCGTGGGTGATGAGGGATGTTTTCCCGTGCATCAGCCGGTCGGCTCTTCTGATCGTCCCCCCGAAGGCGACCGCGATCGCCTGGTGCCCCAGGCAGACCCCGAGGATGGGGATTTTGCCCGCGAAACGGGTGATGATCTCCACGGAGAGGCCGGCCTCTTCGGGCCGCCCCGGCCCGGGGGAGATCACGATCGCCGCCGGGCCGATCGCCTCCGCCTCCTCGAGGGTCAGCTGATCGTTCCGCCTGACAATCACCTCTTCCCCCAGTTCTTCCAGGTACTGCTTCAGGTTGTAGGTAAATGAGTCGTAGTTATCGATCAGCAGGATCATGATAGTCCTCCTTCGGCCATCTGAACGGCCCGGAAGAGCGCCTGGGCCTTGTTCAAACATTCCCGGTGTTCGTTCTCCGGAACGGAGTCGGCCACGATCCCGGCCCCGGCCTGAATAAAGGCGGTTTTGTCCTTGACGATGATCGTCCGGATGGTGATGCAGGAGTCGAGGTTGCCGTCGAAGCTGAAGTAGCCCACCGCGCCCCCGTACGGGCCCCGCCGGACCGGTTCCAGTTCCTCGATGATCTCCATCGCGCGGATTTTGGGAGCGCCGCTGACGGTCCCGGCCGGGAAGGCGGCGGCAAAGGCAGTGTAGGCGTCCTGGGCCGGATCGAGTTTCCCCCGGACATCGGAGACGATATGCATGACGTGGGAGTACCGTTCAATGGACATCATGTCGGTGACCCGGACCGACCCGGGGATGGAGACCCGGCCCACGTCGTTGCGGCCGAGATCGACCAGCATGATATGCTCGGCCCGTTCTTTCGGGTCGGCCAAAAGCTCTTTCTCCAGCCGTCCGTCCTCGAGGGTGGATATTCCCCGGGGCCGGGTCCCGGCGATGGGCCGGACTCTGACCTCGTCGCTGACAACCTGGACCATGATCTCCGGCGATGACCCGATCAGGTAGAGGTTGTCGAACCGGAGAAAGAACATGTAGGGGGACGGGTTGATGGTCCGGAGGGCACGGTAGATATTTAGGGGCGGACAGCTGACCCCGGTCTGGAAGCGCTGGGAAAGCACCACCTGGAGGATGTCCCCGGCCCGGATGTGCTCCTGGGCGGTTTTGACGGCTTTTTCAAAATCTCTCGGTTTCATGTTGGAGGCAAGGTCTCCCCGAGGTCTGATCGGCGGCGGCTGAAAATAGGTCCCGGGGGAGGCGCTCATCAGCTGTCCGAGTACCGTCTCGATCCGCGAGACCGCCCCCGCGTACGCCTTTTCCGGGTCCCCCCCGATGTGGGCATTGGCGACGATCTTGAGTTTGTTCATCAGCCGGTCGAAGATGAGGATGGTGTCGGTGACCATGAAATAGAGCTCGGGAAGGTTCAGCTCGTCCAGGTTCTTCTCCGGGAGCTTTTCGAAGTAGCGGATGCAGTCATAGCTGATGTATCCCACCGCTCCGCCGGAGAAGGGCGGGAGGGTTTCATCCCTGACCGGCCGGTAGTTCTTGAGCAGCCCTTTCAGGAGCATTAAGGGATTGCTGGTCTGGAGCCTTCTGGTCCGGCCCCGTTCGCTGATCTCCGCCTCGGTCCTGCGGCTCTTGAAGATCAGGGACGGGCTGCCGCCCAGGAAGGAGTATCGGCCGATCCCGCCCCCCGATTCCGCGCTTTCCAGCAGGAAGGCGAAAGGGGGGTCCCCCAGCTTCATGAACGCCGAAACCGTCGTCTCCAGGTCGGCCACCACCTCGGTGTAGACCGGCACCAGGTTCCCCTGGCGGGCTTTTTCCGAGAAGACCTTCAGATCCGGGTAGTACATGGTTGTCTCCCTATAGTTATAACGTGCTGTTTGTCAATGGCACAAGAGGCTGTCGATGACTGAGAGTTAAGATATGAAAGTGCCTAAAGTTTAAAGTGACTAAAGTTTAAAGTGCCTAAAGTTGTCGATTATTTTTTCGCAGAAAAAATAATAGCCGCGGGCTCGCCTTTCAGGGGTGCCCGCGGCTCACGCTGATCTTCCGGAAAGGGAGGCGGACCCCGGCTAGCGCCGGGGCCAGCCCCGGTGGTAACTGAAGAGAACGTTTTCGGCTATGTCTCGCATGGTGGTGTTACTATAAATAGAAACACCACCCCGGTCAAGATTATTTTTTAAATTTTCGGGAAAGAATTCAAAAGAGTTCTTGCAATGCCTGATCCGGATTTTCGCCTGGATTATTAATTGTTTTTCAATACACCGTAAAAAGCCGGGTCACGCAGGTGACCCGGCTTTTTTATGGAGCTGAGGGGGTTCGAACCCCTGACCCCATGGCTGCCAGCCATGTGCTCTCCCAGCTGAGCTACAGCCCCTTATTATTTTTCCTCGTGTCCGAATAATCGGACACGAGGAAAAATAATAAACGAAAATAATGGTAAAGATACTCTTTAAGTCAATCAGAAATCAAAGACGCAATAACACGGCTGCGGTTATCTCGTAATGGCGATGCCATTGCGGTACGCCTTATCCCGCCCTCCTTGATTGACATTATTCCCCCGTTTGATTTAGAGAGAGGAAAAGCTATCACGGATCCAGCCAAGGGTCAATAACGGAAAAAGGGAAAATCGCGGGTGAAAAAAGTTTTGCCGGGTGATATAGTAATTGCATGAATAGTTCGATCTTCCATCCGTTTTTTCCGGGCAGGATACTTATCAGGGCGATCAGCTGGTTTTTATTCCTCCTCTCCCTCCCTGCCTGTTCCGGGGAGACGTCCGGCGGGAAATCCGAAGAACCGGGGAAGGACATCCGGACCCCGGCGGCGGCGGGCGGCTTCTACCCCGCCGATCCCGCTCAGCTGACCCGGATGATCGACGGTTTCCTGGAGGAGGCCGGCAGTAAAAAACCGGAGGGGAAGATCATCGCCCTGATCGCCCCCCACGCCGGGTATCCCTATTCGGGCCGCACCGCCGCCCGCTCCTTCGCCCTTCTGAAAGGGACGGGGGTAAAGACGGTTTTTTTGATCGGATGCTCGCACAAAGCTTACTTCCCGGGGGTCTCGGTTTACGGTGGCGACGGCTACCGGACACCGCTGGGCGTGGTACCTGTCAACAAGGGGCTGTCGGAATGGATCAGGGAACAGGACTCGAATATTGCCTATTACCCGGAAGCTCACGGTCAGGAGCATTCCCTGGAGGTCGAGCTTCCCTTTCTTCAGCGGGTGCTCCCTGATTTCTCCGTGGTGCCGATCCTGATCGGGCAGACGGATCAGAAGACGGTCGGGAAGCTGGGGGAGGTTCTGGCCGGAGCGATGAAGAGGGCGCCGGATCCGGTGATCGTCTGCAGCACCGACCTGACCCACTATCCTCCCGAGAAGAACGCTCGGCGGATCGACCGGGAGACCCTGGAGGCGATCGCCTCGATGAACCGGGAGGCGGTCGTGGCGGTCCGGAAAAAGTACATTCCCGGCCCGATCCCCAACCTGGTCTGCGCGATGTGCGGGGAAGAAGCGGTTCTCGCCGTCATGGAAGCGGCGGAGCTGCTGGGGGCGGACCGGGCGGAGATTCTGGACTACTCGAACTCCGGCGATGCCTCTTTCGGCGACAGGAACCGGGTGGTCGGTTACGGGGCGGTCGCTTTTATCAAATCGGCTGAACCCGGCAGTCCCACCGAACAAACGGGAGCCGGGAACAATAAACCTGTTCAGGAGACTGCGATGACCGATGAAATGAAGGATAGGGAAGGATTGAGCCGGGAAGCCCGCCGGCATCTGCTGGAGATCGCCCGGCAGGCCCTGACCGAGGCGGTCAGCGGCCGGCCGCTCTCCACCGCCCCGGTGGACGATCCCGAATTGCAGGGGCACCAGGGGGCGTTTGTCACGCTGACGGAAAAGGGCCGGCTGCGGGGTTGCATCGGGCAGTTCACGGCCGACCGCCCGCTCTACCAGGTGGTCCGGGAGATGGCGCAGGCTTCGGCGCTGCGGGATACCCGGTTTCCCCGGGTTCAGCCCTCGGAGCTTTCCGAGATCTCGGTCGAGATCTCGGTCCTCTCGCCGATGCGGCGGATCGCCGATCCGATGAAAGAGGTGGAGCTGGGAAAACACGGCATCTACATCAAGCGGGGTTGGCAGACCGGAACCTATCTCCCGCAGGTGGCCACGGAACACCACATGTCAAAAGAGGAGTTCCTCTCCTCCTGCACCGCCCACAAGGCCGGCCTTCCCCCCGACGCCTGGAAAGACCCGGAGACCGAGGTTTATGTGTACACCGCAGAGGTTTTTGGAGAGAGCGAGGAGTAACGAGGGCGGATTCGTAGATTATACAGTGTGGTATAGTAAGCGGTAAGCGGTGAGCAGTAAGCAGTAAGAAGTAGCCCGGCCCACCGCTTACCGCTTACCGCTTACTGCTTACCATCTGATAAATATTCACTTCCCATATCATGCGTATCGGTGCCCATATCTCCATTGCTGGCGGTGTTCACAAGGCGGTGGACCGGGCCCGGGCCGCCGGCTGCGAGGCGATCCAGATCTTCAGCGGCAACCCTCGGGGCTGGAAGATCGTTCCCTGCGATCGGAAGGAGACCGGGAAGTTCCGCCTCCGCTGCCGGGAGGAAGAGATCTACCCGGTGATCATCCATTCGCCCTACCTGATCAACCTCTCTGCCCCGGATGAAACGATCTACTGGAAGTCATTGACCGCCTTTCAGGACGATCTTTGGCGGTCGGATCAACTGGGGGCGGACGGTTTCGTCATCCACGTCGGCTACCACCGGGGGGAGGGGCCGGAGGCCGGGATCGGAAAGATGGCCGCCGCGCTGGCCGAGACGCTGGCAGCTAACCCGGGACTGCGGACCAGAATCCTGATCGAAAATACCGCCAGCGCCGGGTCCAGCCTCGGCCACCGGTTCGAGTTGATCGCCGAGATCATGGAAAGGTCCGGGGAGGGGGAGCGGCTCGGCCTCTGCTTCGACACCTGCCACGCCTATGTCTCCGGGTACGATGTCGCGACCGCCCGGGGGCTGGACGGCACGATCGAGGAGATCGACCGCCTGATCGGGCTCGACCGCCTTCACGTCGTCCACTTCAACGACAGCAAGTACGGACTCGGCTCCCGGCGCGACCGGCACGAGCATATCGGCCAAGGCAAGATCGGACTGGCCGGGATGCGGAGGATCGCCCGGCACCCCGCCCTCCAGGATAAAATCTTCATCATCGAGACCCCGAAAAAAACCCCGGAAGACGATCCTCGCAATGTCGCCCTTTTGAAATCGTTCCGCGTAAGAAATTCCCGGGCAACAAGGTAATATAGCGGTTGATATGGGGGCGAAGACTATCTACTATTATCGGGTTACGCATGAGACCGGGAAATTTTGATGCGATACGATTTTAAAAAGATTGAGCCGAAGTGGCAGGAACACTGGCGGGAGATGAAGCTCTTCACGGCCCGCGATTTTTGCGAAGGTAAAGAGAAATTCTACTGCCTGACGATGTACCCCTACCCGTCCGGGGTGCTTCACATGGGGCACGTCATCAACTATACCCTCGGCGACGTGGTCGTCCGCTATCAGATCCTGCGGGGGTTCAACGTCCTCTCCCCGATGGGCTGGGACTCGTTCGGCCTCCCGGCCGAGAACGCGGCCCGGAAACAGGCGGCGGCGGCTCGAATAAGAGGCGAAAAGCCGCTCCACCCGGCCCGGTTCACCGAGCAAAATATCGCCCACATGAAGACCCAGATGGACCGGGCGGGGTGGGGGTATGACTGGAGCCGGGAGCTGGCGGCCAGCCGCCCCGGCTATTATCGCTGGACCCAGTGGCTCTTCCTCCTTTTCTACCGGAACGGCCTGGCGGGAAAAAAGGTGGCGCCGGTCAACTGGTGCGGGTCCTGCGGGACGGTGCTGGCCAACGAGCAGGTGATGGCGGACGGCACCTGCGAGCGCTGCGGCTCCCCGGTGGTCCAGAAGGATCTCAACCAGTGGTTCTTCACGATGAGCCGGTACGCCCAGCAGCTTCTCGACGGCCATCGGGAACTGAGGGGAGGCTGGCCGGAGAAGGTGATCAGGATGCAGGAGGAGTGGATCGGCCGGTCGGAAGGGGCCCGGGTGATCTTCACGGTCAGTGAGACCGGGGAGGAACTTCCCATCTTCACCACCCGGCCCGACACCCTCTGGGGGGTGACTTTCATGTTGCTGGCCCCCGAGCACCCGCTGATCGAGAAGCTGATGAAAGGGACCGACCGGGAGGTGGAGGTGATGGCGGCGGTCCGGAAAATGCGCACCCAGGGGACCGGCGCCCGGCAGCTTGTCGACCTGGAGAAGGAAGGGATCTGGACCGGCTTCCACGTCACCAACCCGGTCAACGGGCAGCAGGTCCCCCTCTGGGTGGCCAACTTCGCCCTGATGACCTACGGGACCGGCGCGGTGATGGCGGTCCCGGCACATGACCAGCGAGACTTCGAGTTCGCCCGGAAGTACGGCCTCCCTGTCCGGGTGGTCATCCGGCCGGAAGGCGATCCGCTTGACCCGGCCCGGATGTCGCAGGCCTACGTCGACCCCGGCGTCATGGCCGATTCGGGACCGTTCACCGGCCGTCTGAACACGGAAGCGATGGGGGAGATCGCCTCCTGGCTGAAGAGCAAGGGGATCGGCGGACCCACGGTGCAATACCGGCTGCGGGACTGGCTTCTCTCCCGCCAGCGCTACTGGGGAGCGCCGATCCCGATCGTTTACTGCGAGACATGCGGCGAGGTGCCGGTCCCCGAGGCAGACCTGCCGGTCGAACTGCCCCTCGACGTTGATTTCGAAAAGCCCGGCAACCCCCTGGAGATGAGCGAATCATTCATACACTGCTCCTGCCCCCGCTGCGGCGGCCCCGGCCGCCGGGAGACGGACACGATGGATACCTTTGTCGACAGCTCCTGGTACTTTCTCCGCTATTGCTCCCCCGGAGAGGAGAACGCTCCCTTCGACCGGGAGCTGGTCCGCTTCTGGATGCCGATCGATCTCTATATCGGAGGGATCGAGCACGCCACCATGCACCTGATTTACTTCCGGTTCTTCACCCGGGTTCTCCATGACCTCGGCTTCCTCGATTTCCAGGAGCCGGCCCGGCGCCTCTTCTGCCAGGGGATGGTCTGCAAGACCGCCTATTACTGCGAGCGGTGCAAGTGGATACCGGAAGAGAAGGTGGAGGGAGGGAGCCGGGAAGGGGACGAGATCGTCGGGGGGCGGTGCGCTGCCTGCGGTGGGCCGGTCCGGGGCGAGATGACCAAGATCAGCAAATCGAAGCTCAACATCGTCGACCCCGACCGGATGATGGATAAATACGGGGCCGACTGCGTCCGCCTTTACATGCTCTCCGACACCCCCCCCGATCAGGACCGGGCCTGGAGCGACGAGCGGATGCAGGGGGCGTGGCGTTTCCTGAACCGGCTCTGGGACACCGTCGTTCCGGCCGCCGCCGTCCTGCAGGACCCCGGCCTGGCCATCCCCCCCGACCTCGATGACGGGAGCAAAGAGCTCCGCCGCCGGACCCACACCAGCATCAGGAAGGTCACCGAGGCGATCGAGGGCGGGTTCCGCTTCAATACCGCCATCTCTTCGGTGATGGAGCTGCTGAACCTGGTTCGTTCGCCGGGGAACGTCCATCCGGCGGCTCTGCGGGAAGCGATCGAGAGCATGCTGATCCTGATCGCCCCCATCACCCCCCACTTCTGCGAGGAACTCTGGAGCCTGCTCGGCAACCGGGAGAGCATCTTCCTCGCTTCCTGGCCCCGGGTGGAGACGGCGGCCCTTCGGGTGGAGGAGGTGACGATCGCCGTCCAGGTCAACGGCAAGGTCCGCAGCCGCCTCACCGTCCCCTCGGATGCGGATGAAGAAGCGGTGAAGACGGCGGCGCTGGCGGACGGGAAAATCAGGCAGAACCTCGAGGGGAAAGAGATCGTCAGGGTCATCGTCGTCCCCCGCCGCCTGGTGAATATAGTCGTGAAAAGTGCCTAAAGTGCGCTCAAGTGTCTAAAGTGCCTAAAGTTAATCGCTGGTCATCCTGGCTCCGGCTGGGAAACCTGACCCGGAAGGAAAAAGCGGCGCTGGCGGTCCTGGGCGCGGCCTTTCTCTGGGGTCTGGCCGGAGGCGGCCGGCAGGTCTGGCGCTCCTACCTGAGGAGCGTCGTGGCGCCTCCCGCGCTCTCCCGCGAGCTCCGGGAAGCGCTTCCCGATCCGGAGTTCCTGGCTTTTCGCTCCCGCCCGCCCGCGCCCGGCCCGGCGGCGACCGGGGAGGCGGTTTACCTGACCCGGCCCCTGCTTCCCGGCGATGATGAGATAGAGACCGCCGAGGACGGCTGGATCTTCTTCCCCCGGCACTATTATACCACCGTCAACATCAACGAGGCCGATCTCGATGAGCTGACGACCCTCCCCGGCATCGGACCGGTCACCGCCCGGCGGATTCTCGAGTACCGTGACCGGTACGTCGGTTTCATCAAGCTGAAGTCCCTGAAAAAGGTGAAAGGGATCGGCGAGAAGACCCTGAGAATGCTGGAGGGGAGGGTGCGATTATATTAATGGTCCTCTATAATTTTGCGCGGGAAAATATAGGTCTTCTTTCCAGTATTACAAGTGGGAAATCCTAAATCCTAATATCGAAATCCTAAATAAATTTTAAATCCAAATGACCAAATGTTCCAAACATTGCGGATCTGGGTGCCATTTATTTGGATTTTTGATTTTGGTCTTTTTATATTGTTTAGGATTTCGTATTTAGATATTAGGATTTTAAAACTTACGAAATTTTCGAGTAAGTTTTAATCAACTTTTACCAACACAATATTATGGAAGTATCTGCACCTTCTGATTGGGCACTCTTCACCGATGTTTCCGAGGTCATGGAGATCGCGAGCTGGGGCCATGAAGGGGCCGCTCTCTGCTTCCGGGGCCGGCTGAAGGTCAGGGCTTCGGAGGCATCCCGTCTGCTGGCCGCCCGCGCCCGGGAGTACGGTCTCCGCCCCTTTCTGCAGCGGGAGGGGGAAGGGGCTGTCTTCAGGTTTGTCCCCGTCGGGCGAGCCCGCCCTGAAGGCCGGAAGATCGTTCATCTGCTCCTTTTTCTCGCCACCCTGCTCAGCACCCTTCTGGTCGGCGCGCTGATGACCGGGCCGGAACCGAAAGACATTCTGTCCCGGCCGCTTTTGATTCTGAAAGGCGTCCCCTTCTCCTTCACGCTGCTGCTCATCCTCGGTTTTCACGAGTTCAGCCATTACTTCGTGTCCCGGAGGTACGGGATCCGGACCAGCCTGCCCTATTTTATCCCCTTCCCGAATCTACTCGGCACGATGGGGGCCGTTATCATCAGCCGCTCGCCTTTCCCCGACCGGAAAAGCCTCTTCGATGTCGGGATCGCCGGTCCCCTGGCGAGCTTCGTGCTGTCAGCGGGGGCGATCTTCCTGGGGTTCTCCGAGATTGCCCTGGTCAGGACCAACGCGCTCCTGCTGCGGCCGGAGCCGGGCCTCTACCTCGGGGATTCGCTCCTGACCGCCGCGCTGTTCTCCCTGCGCTATCATCCGATTCCGCCCGGGTATGACATCAGCCTCGGTCCGATCAGCTTTGCCGGCTGGGTGGGGCTCTTCGTCACCGCGCTCAACCTTCTCCCGATGGGCCAGCTCGACGGCGGCCATATCTCTTACGCCCTCTGCGGGCGCCGGCACGAACTGATCACCAAGATCACGGTCATGCTCTTGGCCCTCTTCGGCCTGCTCTTCTCGTCCCCGTTCTGGATCTTCATCGCGGTGATGATCGCCGTCCTCAGCCCCCGTCACGCTCCTCCCCTTGAAGACATCACCCCGCTCAATCCGGCCCGGATTTGTCTCGCTCTTCTCGCTTTCCTGATCCTGGCGGCCTGCTTTATCCCCGTCCCCCTCCGGATGGTGGGATAGGAGCCTATCCGAGTAATGGCTCTCGAGGAGTTCGCAATGCCGCCGCCGGTTGCCCGTTGCCGAAACCCTCCGGGCGGCCGCCACTTGTGGCGCGACTCTGTGTTGCTGCAGTTGAGTTAGTTCCAATCCGGAGGTGGCATGAATCGAGCGATCAAAGTTGATTTTCCACTCTGTAAGATAGCCGCCGTACCAAATAAGATATTGTGTATTCCCGAACGGGGTATTCTCTTCGGGATTTTTTTCTCTTTTGTTGGCAGCTTAGTACAAATTGAAACGCTCAGATTGAGCCTGGGATAAGCAGATGAAAAATACGCGGTTGTTTATCCTCCCACTTGTTGTATTACTCGTCTATTTCGAGTACCCCTATATGGGGAGGGGATACATGACTTCGGTAACGAACCGGTGATGATGTACGCAGATGATGGAGACGCCCCGGCAGGGGCGGTCTGTCTTTGGTAGGCTGCTCAGCTCGCGAAGACGTGTCCAATTCTTATCAATATTAATGTGCCTTGAAGTTTATGCTTAATTGTAACCAACTCATCATGAACTATGCTGCATCGTCTCGTTTTAAAGTGAATTTAAAAGCAGTTTGCTCTCCAAAACGCGATTCCACCCAGATTCTTCCCCCCATCTTCTCAACGAGTTCCTTGCAGAGAGCCAGGCCCACACCAACGCCTTTGTAACCGGGACCGACTTGCCTTTCCACTTGGACGAACTTATCAAATACTCTTTCGAGCATATCTTCCGGGATGCCCGGCCCGTTGTCGGTGACGGATACTTCCATAAAATTATCATTGATTAATTTCGCAGAGATTATTACCTCTGTCCCTTCCGGATTATGTAAAATAGCATTGTCTATCAGGTGGCTCATTATCTCGCAAAAAGCGTTTGCATCAACCAAAGCGTGAATCTCGGGCTTTATGTTAACTAAAATGTCTATTTTTTTCTTATCTGCTTCGTTCTTCAAAAGGTCGACCGTGGGGCGAATAAGAGGCAGCAATTGGATCTTTTTTTGCTCCAAAGGATACTTATCAGACTCGAGCCTGGAGAGAGAGAAAACGTCTTTCACAAGACGCGACATTCTTTCTATGTTCCGCGCCATAATTTCAAGGTAACTTCTCTGTTCATCTGTAATTTTCCCCAGCGTTCCGTCGAGTAGCATTTCAACGGACGTGTTTAGGGGAGTCATGGGAGTTCGCAACTCGTGTGTGACCGCCATGATAAATTTATTCTTCATATGGTCCAGTTCCCTCAATTCCTCCACCACCAGCTCCTGCGCTTTGAGCTTGCGCAAAGCCTCCTCCGCCCTCTTGCGCTCGGTAATGTCTCTGGCGAACTCAACCGCTCCCGTAACATTTCCATATTTATCCGTAATTGGATAGGCAAATATCTCGAAACTCCTCCCTCCGGTTGACATTTCATCTTCGGATGTGGACATTCGATGGACGGGAGCTTTGGTTTTATATGTTTCGGCTACTGCACAGTTCGGGCAGATGTCTCTCCGGCCCTTCAGAACCTCATAACATTTGCGTCCGAGAACCGCTTCCTTGTTCGGCAGACCGAAAACTTTGACTATGGCATCATTGACTTCCGTGAGATTGAAATCAAGGTCAACCACATCCATATTGTCGTCAATCGCATTGAAAGTTGCCCATAGCTTTTGGTAAGCTGAATGCAGCGCCTCCTCCGCCCGCTTGCGCTGGATCGCGTAACGGATGGCGCGCCCCAGCAGATTGCCCTCTACCTGACCCTTGACCAGGTAATCCTGAGCTCCCTCTCCCACTGCTTTTACTGCCACCGCTTCATCATCAAGGCCGCTCATCACTACGACAGGAACTTGTGGCGCTTGGGCATGCACCCTGAGGAAAGTATCAAGCCCCAGACTGTCCGGCAATCCAAGATCCAGCAGAACGACATCGATCCTATCCTGAGTGAGGCGTTCAAGTGCAATCGAAAGCCGGTCTACGTGTTCCAGCTCAAACTTACCCCTTGCTTCGGTGAGCATTTCCCGGATGAGACGGGCGTCTCCGGGATTGTTCTCAACCAGCAATATCTTTATGGCTTTGTCACTCATTATTGTTCCTGTCAGCTTACGGATGATCAGCCAGAGATCTGCTTCTTTATTCCCCATTCGGTGGAAGTGTCACAATGGTAAACCAAAAATCCTCGATCGCCCTGACTACTTTCGCGAACTGATCAATGCTGAGCGGCTTGGTGATGTAGCAGTTTGCGTGAAGGTCATATGTTCTGAAAATATCCTCTTCCGCTTCAGAGATAGTCAAAATCGCCACCGGGATGCGTTTAAAGCGGTGATCTTCTTTAATTTCCTTCAACACTTCTCGGCCATCCTTTCTGGGTAGATTCAGGTCAAGAAGAATAAGGTCCGGATGAGGTGCGTCGGCATGCTTTCCCTCTTTACGTAAAAACGCCAGCGCCTCTTCACCATCTGTAACAACACTCAGTTTGTTGAATAATTTGCTATCTTTGAGGGCTTCCTGTGTCAAACGCACATCGCCCGGGTTGTCTTCCACCAGCAGAATCTCGATGGGTCTACCTATTCGTGGGCTATTCATGATGCTTTACCCCCTTTGGTTGGCATTGTGAAATAAAACGTAGAGCCTTTGCCGGTCTTGGAATCCGGCCAGATTTTACCTTCGTGCCGTTCCACAATCTTTTTGCAAATGGCTAATCCCATGCCGGTACCGGAATATCTGTCCCGGCCATGGAGTCGATGGAATACCTGAAAGATACGCTCAAAATATTCCGGAGCTATGCCGATACCGTTGTCACGCACCGAGAACATCCATGCGTCTTCCTGTTGCTTGGCCGAGATGTGAACACGGGGTGGCTCCTCGCCGTGAAATTTAATGGCGTTACCGATCAGGTTCTGGAACAGTTGCAGCAGTTGAGTTTCGTCGGCCATTACCGGGGGCAGCTGCTCGTGAGTGACCACCGCCCCGGTTTCTTCGATAGCGGTTTGCAGATTGGCAACTGATTGCTTAAAAACTTCCTCACAATCAGTAGGCTTGAAGGGTTTACCCCGGGTACCGACCCGGGAATAAGCCAACAGGTCATTAATTAGATATTGCATTCGCTTAGCTCCATCCACCGCGTAGGAGATGAATTCATCGGCATCTTTATCAAGTTTGCCCTGGTAACGCTTGGCCAAGAGGCCTGTAAAGCTGGCCACCATTCGAAGTGGCTCTTGCAGGTCGTGTGAGGCTACATAAACGAATTGCTCCAGTTCACGGTTGGAACGCTCTAACTCCACCAAAGCTTCCTTTAAATTCTCTTCCGCCTGCTTTCGCGTGGTAACATCTCTGAAAATCCCCATGTCAGCCGGCTTCCCCATATATTCGATTTTCGCGGCGTTCACCTCGAACCCTAACCTCTTCCCATCTTTCGTTTTTACTTCAATCTCATAGGGCGCAACCTTCATCCCCATCATCCGTTTCGCCAGGCTCTTCATCAAGATAGCTTTGCTTTTAGCCGTCACGATTGGTGTCTTGAGAAAATTTCTTCCCACCAACTCCTCCCGTTTATAGCCACTTATTCTCTCTACGGAATCGTTGATTTCTACAAGCACACCTTTTCCATTAACAATAACCGTGGGATCAACCATAAGATTAAACAGTCTTAGAAAATGAGTCTCAGACTCTCTCAGCCTTTCTTCCACCGCTTTACGCGCACTGACGTCTCTGAAGATCACCAGATCAGCCGGCTTCCCCAGATATTCGATTTTCGAAGCGTTCACCTCAACCGGTGTCCTTCTTCCGTCTTGGTGAGTTGCTTCGATTTCGTAAGGAGCAATTTTCATCCCCATCATCCGTTTCGCTAAATTTTTTATCAGAATAGCTTTACTTTTAGCTGTTGTGACAGGTGTTAGGAGAAAATTCTTTCCCAGTAGCTCTTCCTTTTTTAACCCGGTTAATTTTTCCAAACCATCGCTGATCAATAGAAATTTACCTCTGGCATCAACGATAACCACAGGATCAACCATGAGATCAAACAATCTTTGAAAGTGACTTTCCGATTCTCTCAGTTTTTCTTCTGCCAACTTCCGTTCCGTGATTTTTCCCAATCTCTCGGCGATAGCATTGATTAGTCTTCTCTCTTCCTTTAGGAAAGGCACTTCATCGCCTGGCGGCTTTTCTCCCAGATAACATGCCTCCAAAGCGCCGATTCGATCGCCGTGGACAATCATTTCGCTGGTCTGCTTCCAGGGAGTTTCTCTGAAGTTTTTCGTTTTGAACTCCTGGCCTTTCAAGATGATTCTCGCGCAGGTGATTTCCGGATACTGCAAAGCGGGGGGAATGAGATCGACCGTCCCCTGCAATATCTCTTCCAACGAAATTCCCGGCTTCTCAACAAGATCGGAAATGGCATAAAGGCAATTCAATTCCTTGATCCGCTCTGTAGCCTCGCGTGTCCTCTCCCCCCGCTCCTTTTCCACCCGCTTGCGCCCGGTAATGTCATTTCCTGAACTGAGAAGGCCGGTAACATCGCCCGAATCGTCTCTCAGGAAAGCAGTGTTCCATTCTACAATCTTCTCTTCGCCGCTTTTTATTAAGACAGAACTCTCATAATGTCGGGGCTTTTTAACTTCTTCCGCCAGCATCCTTCTGAAATCGGCTTTTGCTTCACTTCTGTCTTTTTCCGGAAGAAAGTTGTCAAACCAGTTCTTATCGATAATCTCTTCTTTCCTGTATCCCAAAAGCACACAACCCATTTTATTTATAAGGCTGACCTTCCCCGCAGGGTCTAACGCTACCATTAGAACTTCCGCTGCATCCAGGTAGTTCTGGAGCACATCTTTCTCTTTGCGATTTGACTCTCTTGAATCTGAGTTCTCTTCTTTCATCACTTTGCCTCTGAAATTTTTACTTTGTAAAAATCTTATTCTCTCTTTTAAATAAGCATGATTGCGAAAAATACCAATTGATACCGCTGCAGTAAAGACACGTACACTTTAGTCTATACTTTAGTCTATATGCAGGGATACAGGTTGTCAACTATCTCTTGAAAGGTGTTGATGGGTTAATAGAATTTAAGAAGAAATGACACCAAGGTGGACACATGAGTCCACACAAAGGAAAAGTGATGGGAAGTTATAAAGGCACAATTCGACTATCTATATCTGGATTCCCGCGGGTCTTGTTTTTTTATTTCCTTATCTTAAAAAGCTGGCCCGACAGGGGGAACAGTTAGCCTAAGTGGCCCATTTCATAAATAAGGAGGCATTCGGCCGCCGATGCATTCCGTTCTGCTGCGTTGCTCGTCGGTCAAATACTGCTAGAGTATTCTCCCTCCTCGCGCATTGCAGCCCGGGCGCCTCGATGCACTCGATACGTAACCTTATTTATGAAACGAACCACTAAGCAAGGGCTGCCGCCGTGAGGCCAGGTCTGAAGGATGCCGAAGGCAAAACGCTGCCTCATCGAAGAGAAATCGCAGAGAAGGCTTAATGACCGGGTAAGGTTCCGATTGCGCCCGAAGCCCGATACCTGTACGGAGGTCATTGAGTAAATACGGCGGGGATAAGCGGGAAAGTCAATATTCTTATCCAGGGAGATCTGTGTCGCTACCATTGGCTGCCGAGGTCGTAAGACCGCCGCCGGTAATTCCGAAGGATTGCCGGGCGAGGCATCCCCGGCGCGGCAGCGGCCCTCAACCACCTCCGGTCTGGCACTTCATTCCTCGCTTTGCTGCACTTATCTCCATGAAAATGCTTCTTCAGCCCGGTCTCAACGGGCGGGGGCCCGCCCTGCCCGAAAAGCGATTTCTTGTCAATTGTTGACCAGAGTTGACAAAAACGCCAGATTGCCAACTTGCGTTGAAAGTTCTGATCTTCGGATAAGGATGAAGTACAAAAACGTCCAATCTACATTCCTTTGGGGAGCAAGGAGTAATGCCAGACACAGGAGAATAAAATGGAATTGTACATTCTTGGCATGGTTTTTGCGTTAAATAAAATGATTTTGTTCATATATGTACCTAAGAATGGAGAGAAGCTTGACTATTTATGAAGGGAACCAGGGGAACTTTCCATAACATAGGTCATCAGGTTGTTCAACATATAAAGGAGGTGCTTCATGAAGCACATGGGCTATAGCTTGAGATTAGTTTTTTCCCTGATGTTGGCGGTGATAACTCTTTTCTTCTTCAGCCAAACGACTCTGGCCGTTGATACGGATGGGGATGGCTGGGAGGATGAATGGGAAGAGGGTACAGAAAATGATCGCAATGCTTGGCCGGATGGCGACAGCGATGTTTGGGTAGATATCGACCCATACGCAGATGATGACGGAGACGGGTTGATTAACATGCAGGAAGCGAAAAACGGTACCAACCCTTTCAATCCGGACACTGATTTTGACGGGGTTTTAGACGGAGAAGAGGACAACAACGGCAATGGGATGCCGGATGGCGATGAAGACTATGATGAAGATGGCCTTTCTTTTGAAGAAGAACAGGAACACGGCACCAATCCCGCCTGGGAAGACACTGATGGTGATGGACTCTTGGATGGGGGTGAAATCTGGTTAGGAACGGATCCTCTGGATGATGATAGTGATGATGATGGAGTCAGTGACGGCAACGAGCAGGAGATACGCACTGATCCCCTTAATCCTGACAGTGATGGTAACGGTATTTCCGATGGTGATGAGGATTACGATGGTGATGGACTAACTAACAAGCAAGAAGACGATTTGGGGACGAATCTTAAATGGACTGACACTGACAAAGATGGTCTCTCAGATTATGAAGAGGTTCATGACTACCCAACCGATCCCTGCTCTCCGGACACGGACCGGGATGGTTTCGGTGACGGCTGGGAGATTGAAAACGGCCAGGATCCTATGGTCTACGATGACTCCGACGGGGACGGCTTAAGTAATGACGAAGAAGCGAATCTCGGTACTGATCCGGATAAGTGGGATAGCGATGACGATGGCTACTCGGATAAGGTGGAGCTGGATTTTTCTACTGATCCAAACAGTGCTGCCTCCCACCCCAACTGTAAGCCTATCGTCCTCATGGTGTTAGGGGAGGCTTATAGCTTCAGCCCGGAAATAAACGATATAACCCGCTGGGCCCAGCATATCGAAAAAACCACCAAATATGGAACGGTGAAATTTCTGAATTATAACGGCACGGATACCCAGCTCCAGCTTCAGGAGCAGATCCGGAGCGAATATTACAATTATATGGGCAATCCTTCAGTAAAGGGAGAGATCGAGGGGATTATCATAGTTGGCGCTCAGGTCCCCACTTTTCCAGTAGAGGGTTATGGCGAGTTCCCCTCTATCGGGAATACGGACACACCCTACGGTAATCTAACCGGTAAAAAGTGGATGGATATTACCAACCATGGCCGCTGGGATTATGATGCTCCCGGTGATTACAGGTTAGAAGCCTGGGTCTCCCGTTGGACCCCCAATCACAAACAGATGGATTCCATCGACGCTGCTACCACTTTGACAAATTACGTCAACAAGAGAGTGGCGATCCGCCGCCCCGCTAATGTTCAGCCGACTAAAAGCTATTGGCTCTCTGGTGTAAAGGATTCGGATGGTGCAAGAATGGGCATTCAGCAGCAGGACCTCTCCCTGGCTTTTGACCAAGTTACAGGATATGAGGCTGTAGATATTACTTCACAAGCAATTTCCTACTACCAGAGTGACTCGGATTTCCTCATAATCAATGGTCATGGTGACGGGTTTAGTTGCGGGGGCGGTTATTTTACTTATGAGGACGCATATGATAACGGTTCTCTCGACAACTATCCCATAGCAATTTGTTACAGTGGTTGCAGTTGCGGAGACTGGGGACCGGAGAAGAAGGCTTACCTTACCATGAGCACAGTTAACTCCGCCACTTCCAAAACCACGTTGGCGCTTGGCGCACCATTAACCCATGCTTCCGCTTTCCCCGGGAAAAGCCTATTAGCTGAAATTTACCAATATGCTTATATTGGGGAAGCTATAAGGTATTATCTCAAGGGTAACATACATACATGCAACTTAAACATCATAGGCGACGGCACGGTAGCCATCGGAAAGGGGATGCGAACACTGGATTCCGATGGCGATGGCTGGACGGATTGGTCGGAGATTTCTTACGGCACTTTGCCTTCAGATAGTAACAGTTATCCCGACGGGAGCGGCAATGTGGACTCTGACGGCGACGGATTCGTGGACAGTAACGATATTTCCCCCACCGACCCTGGCGAGTGGAAAGATTCCGATGGCGATGGGATCGGCGATAACTCGGATGAATATCCGAACGATTACGATAACGACGGCTGGCAGAACAGCGAGGACGCCTTCCCGGCCGACCCGACCGAATGGAAGGATTCCGACAAAGACGGACTGGGAGACAACGCCGATCCGGACGATGACAATGACGGCGTAGAGGACGGTGCTGATGCGTTCCCGTTCAACCCGGACGAGTGGAAGGACTCCGACGGCGACGGGATAGGCGATAACAGTGATTACCGCCCGCATGACTACGATAATGACGGTTCGCCGGACAATGAGGACGCCTTCCCCCGGGACCCGGATGAATGGAAAGACACCGATAAAGACGGGACGGGAGACAACGCTGATTTGGATGATGACAATGACGGCCTTTCCGACAGCCAGGAAGCGCAATCTGGGACTGATCCTAAAAACCCGGACCCGGATAAGGACGGCCTGACCGACGGGGAGGAGATATACACTTACGATACCGACCCCAATAAAGCGGACACTGATGGAGACGGCCTGGACGATGGCAGGGAAGTAATTCTGGGGACTGATCCCAACCTCTGGGATTCGGATAAAGATGGGAGATCCGACGGTCAGGAGATAAGCGATTTTACCGATCCTAATAATCCGGACAGCTATCTTTCTCCGGATTCGGATACTTATTACAGCACTATCCTTCCCGCTTCCCAGGACTCCTTTGTGCGCCAGCGGTTATCAACCACTAACTATGGCAGTGATCCCTTGCTTAAAGTGGAAAAGGGATCTTATAGCACCATGAGAACTCTGATCTCCTTTGACCTTTCTCAGGTTTCTTCGTATTCCAGTGCCGGCCAGATAAAATCGGCCGAGCTCCGCCTCTACGAAGAGGGAACCGTCTTCGATGGTCAGCCGCTGACAATAGAATTGTATCAGGTAATCAGCCCCTGGCAGGAACAAAGTGTCACCTGGGCGAATCAACCCGGTTTGGCTTCTTCACCTGCCTTGAATGCGACCATTACCACCTCTTCAAACCCGAAATTCGGCTACTGGCACACGTTGGATATCACCAGCCTGGTTAAATCCTGGGTCTCTAATAACAGCCCCAACCATGGCGTCCTGCTCAAGGCCCAGGGGGCGGAAAACACTATCATAGGAGCGAAACACTTCCCGAGTTCTGAATCCTATCATTGTCAGCCGGAGCTCAAAATCACCTTCTGGTTTACAAATCCTCCTGTTTCTTCTTCCTCTTCTTCTGGGAGCAGCGGAAGTCAAACAGTGGGGGGGCTAACAATTATTAATAATCGCCCCCCATCCAAAGTACAGCCTCGTGCCGGGCTCAGCTCTTTTGAAATCGGCCGCACGCCCTCAGTCACAAGGAGTAAGCTCATATCGCGGTAAAGTACGCCCACCCACTACAACTAACAAGCCCCATTGAGCGCATCCTGCGTCACCTGGGGCTGTGGGAGAACTGTCTTCGGTACGCTGCTCAGCTCGCGAAGACGTGTCCAATCTGCCGGGCAAGGCATCCCCGGCGCGGCGGCGGACCTCAACCACCCCTCAACCACCGTCAGTCTCGCGCTCCTTCCCTCGCTTTGCTGCACTTATCTCCATGAAAATGCTTCTTCAGCCCGGTCTCAACGGGCGCCGGCCCGCCCTGCCCAAAAAGAGATTTCTTGTCAATTGTTGACCAGAGTTGACAAAAACGCCAGATTGCCAACCTACGTTGAAAGTTCTGATCTTCGGATAAAAATGTAGGACAAAAACGTCCAATCTATATTCCTTTGGGGAGCAAGGAGTAATGCCAGACACAGGAGCATAAAATGGAATTGTGCATTCTTGGCATGGTTTTTGCATAAAGATTAAGATGATTTCGTCCATATATGTACCTAAGAATGGAGAGAAGCTTGACTATTTATAAGGGAACCAGGGGAACTTCCCATAACTAAGTCACCAGGTTGTTCAACATAAAGGAGGTGCTTCATGAAGCACATGGGCTATAGCTTGAGATTAATTTTTTCCCTGATGTTGGCGGGGATAACTCTTTTCTTCTTCAGCCAAACGACTTTGGCCGTTGATACAGGAGATTCTATAATAGAAGGCCTTTTCTTTTACAGTTGCGGGAAGAAAGTGGAGCTCAGCTTCTCGACGGAGGCCATAGCGGTGAAGTTTTACGACTCTGTCCCTCTCCGCAGCAGGCAGGCGATTCTCAGTCGCATGGGGGGGACGGCTTATGTGTCCGGCAGGAAGGAAAAGCCGGTCCGCGGCAGGGTGGAGAGGCTCAGGCTCAAGGAGGGGATATCCGTAAATTCATGTCTCCAGGCGCTCAGGACGCTCAACGCACTGCCGGAGGTTGAATACGCCACGCCGCTTCTAATCCCCGTTGGGTCCGAAAAACCCATAACCCTTACAAATGAGTTTATCGCCAGGTTTAAGGCGAAAACCCGCGCATCCGAGATTGAGGAGATAAATGCCGCGAACAGAGTAAAGATTGTCAGGGAGTATCCCCATAATCAGTATCTGCTAAGCGTAAATATCAGATCCGGATTGGAGTCGTTATACACGGCAAATGAATACTGCATTCATGGAAAAGTTAACTGGGCTGAGCCAAACTATATTCCCGCTGTTGTATACCATTACGACCCCGTTGATGAATATTTCGACGAGCAATGGCACTTGAAAAACACGGGCCAGGGGGGCGGTACGCCGGGTGTAGACATCAATGCCGATGCTGCCTGGGACGTGACTGCCGGCAGCAGCGGTATCGTCGTAGCCGTATTTGATGAAGGGATAGAGATAGACCACGAGGACCTGGCGGCGAATGTGGCTGGCGGGAAGAATTTTGGTGCGGGTGACGCGAATGATCCCCGGCCGCAACCGGGCAATCCCATAGACGGAATCCATACGGAAATTCATGGAACCCCATGCGCCGGCTTAGCGGTGGCGGTCAGCGACAATGTTTATGGAGTTGCCGGTGTGGCGTATGGTTGTCGCCTTCTAGCCTTGAGAAAGGACGGATCATCCACTAATCAGGACCTTGCTGACGGTTTTACTTATGCAGCCGCAAATGCCGATGTTATGAGCAACAGCTGGGGAATGGTAGCTAGCACTGTGCCTCAGGTTATAGTGAATGCAATTAATTCTGCCGCGACTAATGGGAGAGGCGGTAAGGGCCTTCCAATCTTCTTTTCGGTTGGTAACGAGAACGTGGACCTTGATGGTCTAAAGCTCCTTGTTTCGCTTGATTCCGTCATTTCAGTAGGAGCTTGTGACTACTTGAACGAAAGGGCCAGCTACAGCAATTACTGTTCTTTTCTGGATATCGTCGCCCCCAGCAGCGGGCAAAGCGGAAATTCCAATAAAATCACCACCACCGATTGCATAGCCCCTAACGGCTATAACGGAAGTGGTGATTACTGCCACGCCGACAAATCCAACGGTTTTGGAGGTACCTCAGCCGCATGCCCTCAGGTGGCCGGCGTGGCGGCGCTTATCCTTTCTCAAAATCCGAATCTTACCGCGCAGGAGGTAAAGAATATCATATGCAACTCCTGCGATTATATCTCTGACCCTGAGGGAGATGGTTCAAACTACAATAACGGTAACCTTCATCCCTGGAACAGGTATAGCGGTTATGGGCGCATCAACGCATACAAGGCAGTAGCCCATATGGATACTTCTGCTCCAAGCCCGAAAGATACCGATGGGGATGGGGTAGAGGATTGGCAGGAGATAGAGGATGGAACAGATCCGCTTGATCAGTACAGCGTTGATAGTGATCACGACGGCTGGAGCAATTGGGAAGAGAACTGGTATGGATCGGACCCGGATGACCCGATGAACTGGCCGGAAGATCCATCAGAGTTCGATATCGGAGTAGAGGACGATGGCTCCGACAGCGATGGTGATGGGATAACGGACTATGATGAGGTGCACAACACGCACACCAATCCGCGCAACGCTGATACCGATGGAGATGGGGCGGAGGATGGGCAGGAGATCCAGTGTGACACAGATCCGCTTGATTCGACCAATTATGATAGTGATTGCGACGGCTGGAGCGATTGGATGGAGAACTGGTATGGATCGGACCCGGACGACCCGATGGACTGGCCGGAGGAGCCGTATGAGTTTGGAATAGGGGAATACGACGATGGCTCCGACAGCGATGGCGATAAGATCTCGGACTATGATGAGGTGCACAACACGCTTACCAATCCGCTCAACGCTGATACCGATGGAGATGGGGCGGAGGATGGGCAGGAGATCCAGTATGGCACAGATCCGCTTGATCCGGCCGATGGTGATAGTGATCACGACGGCTGGAGCAATTTTATGGAGAACTTGTGTGGATCGGACCCGAACAACCCGATGGACTGGCCGGAAGATCCATCCGAGTTCGATATCGGAGTAGAGGACGATGGGACCGACAGCGATGGTGACGGGATCACGGACTATGACGAGGTGCACAACACGCTTACTAATCCGCTCAACGCGGATACAGAAGGAGACGGGCTAAATGACGGAGTGGAGTTACAACTGAACACCGATCCCCTCAAGCCCGACACGGACAGTGATGGATTAAATGATTATCAAGAATGCCAGGGGGGTACCGATCCCCTTAATCCTGATACCGATGGTGATGGTTTGAACGACGGTGATGAAATGGCTACAAGGACCGATCCGAATGACGCTGATTCAGATAATGACGGCTATACCGATGGAGTGGAAGTGGCTGCCGGCAGCAACCCGAATAGCGCCGGTAGTGTTCCGAGCAGTGGTGCGAGTGGCGATGAAGACCTGGATAGCGACGGCATCCCGGACAATCCGGCAGATGAAGCTTCGAGCTCATCAACCAATAACAAGACCCTGAAAGCCAAACCTAAGCTGGAACTGAAAGCAAAAGCAACTTCCAAACCAACGGCCAAGCCTGCGCGGCGCTGAGCAAAATCGCGCAGCAGGAAGCCGCGGCGAAGCCGGCGCAGACGCCAGCCTGAAGGCCAAACCGGTAGCCAATAAGAAGGCAGTAAAAACCAACATAAAGGCAAAATCTAAAACCAAGTAAAATGGCCACGCCGATAATAATCAAACCGAAAGCCAAGTAGAAGGCAAAAGCTAGACGGAAAGTGAAACGCTAAGACCGAGAAGATGATTTACTGTGAGGTTAACGGCGTGTTGCTCAAAAGCGATATTCCACACTAATAAGCAAGTATCAGGTGATTTATCCTGATATCACTTCACGAAAAGCTATAAATCCTCTGAAAACCGAAAAATCTATTTAAAAACGTAATACTAAATAATAATAAGTTACAACTACACCGCGCCCAAAAATATCAAAAAATTATGGACAGAACATCAACAGGAAGCGGAGCCGCATTGCCGGGGATAAATTAACCAGACAGGATGGGTTTACATGGCGAAGATTATTTTCAACCCTTCACTGATCATTCCCCTTGAGTTCCGAAGACTACCACTGATTTCTGCTAATAATGGTAGTTGTTTGGATACTGTAAAAAAGCTTCGGTTCCCATCGGCTTGATCCCCCATTGCTTTTTTGGATTTACCGTATTCAAAAAACATTTTTCTACCCTCCCAATTTAATATCCAAAGAATTCCGACCCGTGACCTTCTCGCCGGGCATCCGGGGAAAACACCTCTTTTCTGACGTATTCAAGCAACCATGGTTTGCATTTGTAAACCAGAGTTGTCGAAGATTGAGTATTTTCCAGTACTCAAACTGAAGCTGCGAATCACCTTTGTAATTTTTATTTACTTGGCTGACAAGTGGTTGTGAAAATACGCTTGATAAAAATAACAACTTGGCACGGCAATTGCTTATATACATACACATGACGAGAGAATTTTCGATCTTCCCTGAGAAGAAGAGAGAAAACAGTTCAAAACAGAAGGCCGGGAGCGACGGAGGCCGAAAAGCTATTTAATAAGGAGGATTAAGATGAAAAAGTTTTTAAGGATTAATTTGCCGGTCAGCGCGGGTTTTGCTGCTTTTTTTGTTTTCTTTTCCATCGGGACAACGGATTTATATGCCCAGGAGGAAGAATTATCTTGGCCCTTGCAAAAAATGGAAGCTCGGGGCGCCTGGGCCATCGAAGAGGGGAACGATAATGTGGTTGTGGCTGTTATTGATTCAGGTATTGACAACTATCAGGAAACTCTTTTGGGTCATATTTTTACTCCCGGGAAGGATTTCATCAACAACGACAATGATCCAGCGCCCTGGGATTATAACTATACCAGTGTATCTTGTGATTTTCCATATTTACCGGATAACTACACCGCGGAACAGTTCTTAATGTGGAAAATGTTTTCACATGGAACTGCTATGAGCAGTGTAGTAGTAGGTCAAGGCAGCGAATATACATATAAAGGTTTGGCCCATGGTTGCAAAGTAATGGGTATTCGGATAGGTGATGAGAGT
>JAZDIV010000047.1:0-27097 GCA_043804695.1 PVC group bacterium
ACTCATGTCCTTTTCTGGTTTAAAATCTAAAGGGTTAAATGTCACTTCTTGTACAATAGAATTCGAACTAATCCCCGTACATCATCCGACTGTTACCGGTTTGAATAGTATAACCCGCAATAAGTAACTAAATTTGCGACCGAAAGTCGCTAATTTATACAATGAATGAGAAGGAGTATCTGCTCATACTTAATCTGATCCGGGGCCTGGGCCCGGTCAGAATCCGGAACCTGATGAGTCATTTCGGCCGGGCTTCCGACATCATCAGGCAGCCGGCTGCCGCCCTGCAGCAGGTGCCGGGAATCGGCCCGCGCCTGGCCCGGGCCATCAGCGTCTGGGAAGAGCTGGAATACCGGGAAGAGTTCAGGCTGATCGAGAAGCTGGGATTGACGATTCTGACTGTCTTCGATCCCGGATATCCCGCCAACCTGAAAGAGATATATGATCCGCCGGTCATTCTCTATGTCTCGGGGAGGCTGATCCCGGAGGACAAGCCGGCCCTGGCCGTTGTCGGATCCCGCCGGGCGTCTCAGTACGGGCTCCAATCCGCCCGGAAACTGTCGTATCAGCTGGCCTCCCGCGGGTTCACGGTGGTGAGCGGGCTGGCCCGGGGAATTGATACCGCCGCTCACCGGGGGGCGCTGACCGCCGGCGGCCGGACGATCGCGGTTCTCGGCAGCGGCCTCGGGAACATTTATCCTCCCGAGAACAGAAAGCTGGCGGAGGAGATCGCCGCCGCCGGCGCGGTAATCTCCGAGTTTCCGGTCCGCGCGGTCCCGGACCGGCAGAATTTTCCGCTCCGCAACCGCCTGGTGAGCGGACTCTCCCTCGGCGTCCTGGTGGTTGAGGCCGCCCGGCGGAGCGGGGCTTTGATCACGGCCCGTCTGGCCATGGACCAGGGACGCCCGGTCATGGCGGTCCCGGGACGGATAGACAGCTTCGCCGCCCGGGGCGTCAACTCCCTGATCCAGGACGGCGCCAAGATGGTCTCCGAGGTCGATGACATTCTGGAGGAGTTCGAGTATCTCTTCCCCCGGGCCTCTGCTGCCGGCCCCGTCATCCCGGCCGGCCCCGGCCGGACCGGCAATCTCTCGCCGGACGAGCGCCTGGTCTACGATGTTTTCTCCGAGGAAGAAACCGGGATGGAGCGGATATTGTCGGAGTCGGGGCTCTCGTCGCCGGCGGCATCCGCGGCCCTGGTCTCGCTGGAGCTGAAGCGGATGATCAGGCGGCTGCCGGGTAAACTTTTCATCAGAACATAAATTAGCGCCGTCGGCGCTACTTTATAAGACCAACAATTCGCTGAAATACAGTTTAATTGATACTGCCTGGGGGATGAGAAAAATCAAACAGATCACGCCACAACGGCAATTCAATAATCTTATTTTTCTCCCCCGATTGATACCTCCCCGATTAAAGCTTCGGGGCGGGGGGCGGGGCGGAAAAATAAGAATGTGCAAGCATTGGACCGGCATTGCCGGGATATTTTAAAGTAAATTCGTGTAATTCGCGAAATTCGTAGTTTATTTAGTTGCCCGAGCCCCGATAAATCGGGGTAGACTGCGCGAGGGCTAAGTTCTAATGGTCGCTACTTTTGAATCCTATATCGATGCGTTCGTCCGCTACCTCCGTCTGGAAAAGAACGCATCTCCCCACACTCTCCGGAATTACCGGTCGGACCTCGCCCAGTTTCAGCGGTTTCTGAGTTCCCAGGATGTCTCCGGGGCGATCAGGGTGACGGGAATCGACCGGCTGACGCTGCGGGGATATATGGCCTTCCTGCAGCAGCAAGGAGTCGGCAAGCGCTCCCTTTCCCGCAAGATCTCGGCCCTCCGTTCTTTTTTCCGTTTCCTGAGGAGGGAAGGGGTGATGGAGAGTAATCCGGCCAGCCAGGTCTGGCTCCCGCGCCAGGACAAAAAATTACCTTCTTTTCTCGATCTTGATGAGATCAGGGCCCTGCTGGAGATGCCCGATCGATCAACCCTGCTCGGTCTGCGGGACTGCGCCATTCTCGAGACCCTCTACAGCACGGGGATCCGGGTGGGAGCCCTGGTCTCCATGAACCGGGGCAACGTGGACCTGATCGGCGACCTGGTCAAGGTGCGGGAAAAAGGGAAGAAGGAGCGCCTCTGCCCGCTCGGCCCCTATGCCGTCCGGGCGTTGAGAAAGTATCTGGAGACCTCTCCGGGGGAGGCCGCTTCCGTCCCCCTGTTCGTCAATCGTTCCCGGGAGAGGCTTTCGGCGGAGGCGGTCGGAAAGATGCTGAAAAAATACATCACGAAGGCGGCGATCACTAAAAAGATCACCCCCCACGCCATCCGGCACTCGTTTGCCACCCATCTTCTTGACGCCGGAGCGGACCTCCGTTCGGTGCAGGAACTGCTCGGCCACGAGTCCCTCAGCACCACCCAGATTTACACCCACGTCTCGAAAGAGCGCCTGAAAAAGGAGTACGACCGCACCCATCCCCGCGCCTGATCATTATGATAAAGAATGTGGTGCTGATTATAGCCGGGTTGTTATCGCAGATCGTCATCAGCCAGGCAGGGGAATTTTAATGATGTGGTGTAAAGTTTAATGTGTTAAGTGGAAAGTTTATTTACACGTTCAACTTTACACTTTCCACTTCAAGTCAGCGCCGGAGGCGCTGACTTGTTTTGTATTGACAGTCAGGGAGACTGGAGATAGGTTTACCCTCGGAAAAATCACAACCTTATTTTTTACGGAGCAAAAAATATGAAAATGACGGCAGTCGTGGTATCGATGGCGGCGCTGCTGGCGTGCCTTTCCGGCTGCGGCGGGGGCAAGTACGCCGACGCGGAAAAAGTTATCAACCGGCAGTATGAGATGATGGACGCGTTTACGATCGAGGTCGATAAGGCCGAAGAGGCGGCGCAGGTGATTGCCGCCCTGAAGAAGTTTCAGAAGACCGCGGAAGGCGCCAGAGAGGAGATGATGCAGCTGACTAAAAAGTATCCTGAGTTGATGACCAAGGAGAACGCGCCGGAAGAGCTGCAGGAAGTGGTAAAAAAGATGGATGAGATGATGCCCCGGTTTATCAACGCCATGATGAAGATCGGGCAGCAGTACGGCGATAATCCGGAAGTCAAGAAGGTCCTCGCGGATATGCAGTCCAGCCTGGCGCCCCCCCGGAAGTAAAAGACCCGGTTGTCATTGTTTGTTCGGAATCCGGGGCGGGGAGTTTTTTCCCCGCCCCGGATTTTTTATGTAACAGCGTGCGAAGCGGATTATTTCGTCAATCTGTATAATCCGCGGTTACATATGTTGCGGAGACTCTCAGCGGGTGATCCGGTCAACGATCTTCCGCAGATGTTGCCGGGGGCTGGAGAAGACGACGTAGATGGCCGGCATCACGATCAGGGCCAGCAGTCCTCCCCCGATCATCCCGCCGATGGAAACGATCGCCATCGGCGCCCGGAATCCGCCGCCCCAGCCCATCCCCAGGGCGAGGGGGATCATGGCCACGATGGTCGTTATATTGGCCATCAGAAGCGGCCGGAGGCGCACCACGCAGGCGCTGACGACGGCATCCTCGATCGATTTCCCTTCCCTGCGGAGGAGATTGCTGTAATCCACGATTACGATGGTATTATTGATGACCAGCCCGACCAGCATGACCATGGCCATCAGGGAGAAGATGTTGAGTGTCGTGTCGGTCAAAAGCAGCATGATGAAAACAGTGGACATGGCGAGGGGGAGAGAGAGCATGATCATGACCGGATACCGGTAGGACTCGAGGATCGCGGCCAGCATGAGAAAGGTCAGGATGACGGCCAGGCCGAGGGCCATGAAGATGTCGCTGAAATTTTCCTGCATCCGCTCGATCTCTCCGCTGAAAAAGTATGTATAGCCGGGGGGGAGGCCGGCTTCCTCCCTGAGGAAGTTTCTCATCTGCGCGGCCACTTCCCCCGACGTGGCGCCGATCACGTTGGCCGACACCGTCACGATTCTCTCCCGGTCCTTCCGGGTGATCGTGGTTGGGCCTTCCCGCATTTCGATCCGGCAGACCGCCGTCAGGGGAACGGGCCGGGAGTTTTTATCCAGGATCGAGATGTCCTTGATCTGCTCCCGGAAGTTCCGGTCTTTTTCGTCCAGCTTGACCCGGATGTCGAACTCATCGTCCATTTCCCTGAACGTGGAAGCCACTTCGCCGGTCAGCGAGTCGCGGATGGTCCGGGCGATTTCCGCCACGGTGATCCCGTATTCACTGGCCCGATCCCGTTCGGGGATGATCCAGATCTCCGGGTTTCCCGTTCTCCAGTCGGTGTCCACGTCCGCCGCCCCGGGGATGTTCCTGGCGCGGCCGACCGTCCTGGCCGCCAGTTCGTTGAGGATGTCGATATCGTCTCCGTGGATCTCGAGCTGGATCGGTTTTTCCCCGCTTCCGCCTCCCTGCTGTGTCTCCTGGAGGGTGAAACCCGCGCCCGGAATGCCGGCCAGGGCCGGCCGGATAGAATTCATGACCTGTGCGGTCGACCGGTTTCTTCTATCCTGATCGACCAGGTCCACGGTGATCTCGGCCAGATTGATGCCCTGGTTGCTCCCCCCCAGCATCCGGCTCAGCTTTCCGATCGTGGTGAATATTTTTTCCTGCTCGGGAAGTCCCCGGAGAATTGCCTCCACCCGCCCGGTAATCATGTCGGTCATCGCCAGGTTGGCCCCGACCGGAGTCTCGATGGTGATCTTGAAGATCCCTTCATCTGCCCGGGGGAAGAATTCGGAACCGATCCGGGGGACGATCAAGAAAATGACCGCGAGAAAGACCGCCAGCGCCAGGCCGATGACCGCCCATTTGAAGCGGATGAGCTTTCGTACCAGGTTTCCGTAGCGATGGGAGAGAGATATGTAAAAACGGTCCCAGCTCTCAAAGAGTTTCGCTTTCTTCTCCTTCTCTTTCAGGAAGCGCGCGGCCAGCATGGGGGTCAGCGTGTAGGAGACGAAGAGCGAGAAGATGGTGGAAAAGACGACCGTCATGGCGAACTGGCGGAAGAACTGTCCGACGATACTGGCCATGAAGGCGATCGGCACGAAGACGACGATGTTGGTCAGGGTGGTACTGGCGACCGCGGCCGCGATCTCGGATGTCCCGACCCGGGCGGCCTCCACTCGCGGTTTTCCCATGTCCAGGTAACGGTGAATATTTTCCAGCACCAGGATCGAGTTGTTGACCAGAATCCCGACGGAGAGAGCCAGCCCCAGCATGCTCATGATGTTGATCGAGTAGCCGAAGAGAAAGAGGAGCAGGAAGGTGGAGACGATGCTCGTCGGCATGGCCACCGTGAGAATGAGTGTGCTCCTGAGATCATGGAGAAAGAGGAAAAGGCAGATCGCGGTCAGGATGATCCCGATGACCATGTTGTTCCAGACCTCGCTCAGGGAACCGCGGATGAACTCCGAGTTATCCTCCGCGACGGCGATCCGGATATCCCCGGGAAGCGTTTTCTCCAATTCTTTAATAGTTTCTCTGACCCGATCCGCGACCGCTATCGTGTTGGCGTCGGCCCGCTTCCTGATCACCATCCCCAGTGCCGGCTCGCCCTGGAAACGGGCCAGTTCCCGGACCTCCTTGACCGTGTCCTTGATCTCACCCAGGTCCGCCAGGCGCACTTTTTCACCATCGGGGGTCGGGATTTTCAGGCTGGAAAAGCGCGCCACTTCCTCAACCTTGCCGGCCAGTCTGACCGTGTACTCGGTCAACTGCTGGGTAATGTGTCCGGAAGGCAGCTCGAGATTGGCGGCGCTGATCGCCCGGGCGATGTCCCCGGGCTGGAGGTGGTAGGCGTTGAGGCGATCGAGGTCTATCGAGACCAGGATCTCCCGTTCCTGTCCCCCCACGATCTCGGCGGAGGCCGCGCCCTTGATCTTGGCAAACTGGGGCTTGATCCTGTTGTCGGCTATCAGGTAAAGATCCTGGGGCGAGCGTTGACCGGAGACGGCCAGCTGCATGATCGGGCTCGCGTTGATATCGAACTTCTGGATCAGCGGCTTGTCTGCGTCATCAGGCAGGTCCGGTTCCACCAGGGCCACCTTGTCCCGGACGTCCGCCGCCGCGACGTCGACATCCTGGTCGAGCTCGAACTCGAGCAGGACCAGGGAGATCCCCTCCTTGGAGACGGATTTGATGTGCTTCAGGCCTTCCGTGGTGCTCAACTCCTCTTCCAGGGGCTTGCTGATCAGGGTCTCGATCTCTCGCGGTCCGGCCCCCAGATAAGTGGTGGAGACGGTGATGACGGGGATGTCCACCGGAGGGAAAAGATCGATCGGAAGTTTCACGTAGCCGACGATCCCCAGGAGGACGCAGATCAGGATGACCACCGTCATCAGAACGCGGCGTTTGATTGCCAGGTTGGAGAGGAACATAAAATTTTTCTTCGAAAAATTTTAATTATTAAGGAGATCATTAAATAGATTACATGTCATTGCGAGGAACGAAGTGACGAAGCAATCTCAGTCAATTGGAGAATAAGGGATTGCTTCGCTCCGCTCGCAATGACTATTGCACAGGATGCGATCTATTTAATGCTCTCCTTAAAAGAATTATTTTTATCCATGTTTGTTGATTACCGTTTACCGCTCACTTATTATTTTCACCCTGCTTCCCTCGGTCAGGCGCTCCTGTCCGCTGATCACCACCGGGGCATCCGGCGGCAATTCTCCGGTCACTTCGATCAGGCCCCGGTAGGCCACGCCGGGCGTTACCGGCATGAACCGCACGATCCCGGTATTCTGTTCCACCAGGAAAACTCCCTGCTCTCCCCGGGGATTCTTCACGATCGCTTCCTGGGGAAGGACCGTGGCCCCGGGATGGAGATCGATGACGATCTCAACCCGGGCGTACATCCCGGGCATGAGGAGTCCCTCCGGATTGGGTATTTTTATTTTCACCGTGAAGAGGCGGCTGCTGCCCTGGGCGGTCGGGTTGACGGTGTCGATTTTCGCCTCCCAGATCCGGCCCGGGTAGGCGTCCGGGTAGACAAAAGCGGTCTGGCCGATCCTGACCTCCCGGATCAGCATCTCGGATACCGGGCAGTGGGCCTCGACGCCGGTGATGTCGACGATCTCCAGGATGGGTTTCCCTTCGTCGGAGAGCTCTCCCGGTTCCTTGTAGCGGCGGGAGACCAGACCGGTCAGAGGTGAGCTGATCCGCGTGTCCTGGAGCATATCCCGGGCCTTCAGGTAATTGGCCTCTGCCTGGTTCACATTTACGCCGGCCCGGTCAAGCTCCTGGCGGGAAATGGCCCCCGCCTCGAAAAGGGCCTGCGCCCGCTGGAAATTACGCCGTTCCTCTTCCAGGGCGGTTTGTCCGGCCTTGACGCTGCTCTCGACGGACTCCTTCTCCAGAAAGATGGCGGCATCGCCCCGGTTGATCCGGTCGCCCTCGTCCACCGTGATGGAGTCGATCATCCGGTTCAGTCGGGATACCAGGACGGCCCTGGTCTCGGGTTCGATGGTTCCGTCGAGGAGAAGAACCACCGGCATCTCCCTCCTGGCCGGGGAGGTCGTTCTCACCGGGATCCCCTCCCGCCTCTGGATCCCCTCGATGGTCGGCGGCCGCACAATTTGTTTTTTCGCCTCGATCTTCCAGATGACGGCCCCCGCCAGGAGGGCGGCCGCCGCGATCAGGATAATGAACAGCAGTACTTTTTTCTTTGTCTTCATATCAGCTCTCAGTTTTTGATTCAGTCTTGACGTCCGCCCGGATCTCCGGCAGCGGCATGCCCATCGTCTGCTCGAGTTTTGCCAGGGATATCCAGTGCGCGGCCAGGGCCTCCTGGAGCATCAACCTGGCTTCCGAGAGGTTCAGTTCGGCGTCGGTCAGTTCCAGCGAGGTGCTGATGCCGTTTTCCCAGCGGATCCGGGCGATCCGGTAGGCCGCTTCGGCCTGTTCCACCGTTTCTCTCTGGGATTCAAATGCCTTCTGGGCGGCCCGGATGTCCAGGTAGGCCTGCTTGATGCCCAGAAGAACCGTCCGGGTCGCGTCTTCGGTATCGATTTTTGCCTGATGGTAGCGGGCGTTTGCTTCCTGTACCTTTCCGGGGGTCATCAAGCCGTCAAAGAGACTCCACTTCAGCGCGGCCCCCGCCAGCCACTCGAACTCGAACCGGTCTTCGGGGGGAAGCCCGCTCTGCGGCTGCTCTCCCTGGTAGGTGGCGAAGACGGAAAGACTGGGCTGGTACCCGGATCGGGAGGCCCGGAGATTCTGTTCCTGGAGCTGCTCCTGCAGAAGCACCTCTTTCAAAAGCGGCCGGTGCTCGCGACCGAGACGGTTAAGATCATCCAGGCCGGCCTGAAAAGGCTGGTAGGAAAGTTCCCCGGTGATATTGAAGTCACCGGCCGGGATACCCATCTCCCGGGAGAGGGAAGTCTTCAGGATGTCGACGCGGTTCTCGGCCTGGATCAGGGGGGGGCGGGAGTTCGCCAGGCGGACCCGGGCGGTGATGAGGTCGAACTCCGAAGTTGTCCCCTGGTCGTATCTTTTTCGGGTTATCTCCAGGTAGTCCTCCATGTGAGCGACGGTATCGCGACGGACCCGGACGATCCCTTCCTGCAGAACGATGAGGTAGAAATTTTCCTTCACCCGGTATGTTACTTCGATGAGCGCTTCCTGAAAATATGCCTCGGCGTATTCGTTGTAAAGAGCGGCCGCTTTTATCCCCGCCAGGATCTGGCCGCCTTTATACAGGTTCTGCTCGATCGTGACGCCGGCGTTGTAGTTGTCGTGGAGGTTGAGAGGAAGGTCGCCCATCTCGGTCTCGTACGTCTGGATCCGGTCCAGGTAAGTGTAGCCGGCCTCCCCGGAAAGATGCGGGATCGCCTCGGAGAGAGCCTGGAGCTTACGACCTCCGGCGGCTTTGATCTCCTGGAGGGCCCTGAGGATGATGGGGTTCTTTGCATAGGCCAGATCCAGGCAGTTGTCCAGTGAATATGGTCCGGCGGAGCCGTCCGGCTGCCCGTTGACTCCGCCCGGTACGGCCGGCAGGAGGGTGAAGAGAACCATCAGTGTAATGTGGCCGGCCCTCATCTCGCCCCTAGGCTCCTATGCCCCGGATTAATGTCTCAATGATCTCTTCCGGGCGGGTAAGCGGGATTCGTTTCGTCCCCTTGAGGATCACCAGCATCTGGCCGTGGAGGACCCCCATCAGATGGAGACTCAGTTTCATCGGGTCGAGAGGACGAAAAATCCCGGCGTCAACCCCTTCCCGGAATATCCGGGCGACAATCTCGAGGCTGGCACGGCCGTATTCCTCGACGTCCACCTCGGGGGCGAAAGTGTCTCCGCGGTAAAAAGCCATCAGTGTCAACTTGACCTGTTCGGGATGGTTTCGACAGTGTTTCAGGTTGTATTCCGCCACCCGGATCAGCTTTTCCCGGGGAGGCTTCTTCTCCCCGGCGATGGCGGCGATCTCCCGGTTGAACCTCTCGAAGTTCTCCTCGATCAGAGCCCGGTACAGTTCTTCCTTGGAGGGAAAGTAGTAGTAGAGGGTGGGCTTGGTGACCCCGCTCTGCTCGACGATCTCCCGGGTGGAAGCCCCCGCGAAGCCCTTCTCGGTGAAGAGGCGGAGGGCGGCGTCCATGAGCCGCTGTTTGGTATCGGTCTGGTCTCTCATTATATATACCTACCGGTAGGTATACACCATCGCCATAGACCTGTCAAACTGAAAAGTCAGCGCCTCCGGCGCTGACTTTTCAGTTTGATAACATCCGGATAGGTAATAAACAGGATAGGCGCCTGGTTTAAAAAGGGATATCAAGTTAGCGCCTCCGGCGCAACTCGGTTACGGTTACGGTGACGATGCCCGTTTCGTCTATCGGTTACGGTTACGTTGGCTGAGCGTGACCGCCGTCACCCTTACCCTCACCGATACGGGCTTCGTTACCCTTACCGTTTTTGAAATTCCGGGGCAGGAACGTAGCGCCTCCGGCGCTAACTATTTATTGTGGCAACGTCCGGGGATTGAATTGATTAGTCGATTATCCCGGCGTTTCTCTGTCCCCGGCCACTTTCTTGCTTCGCCGGGTGCTCGCCCTCGGGCTGGTCTTTCGAACGGTGGGAGGTATAGAGCCCGATCAGCCGGGCGACCAGGATGGCCAGGTAGAGCTGGCCGGCCACCGATTCCAGGTTGGCGAAGACCATCGCCAGGTCGCTGTGGGGGACGATGTCGCCGTAGCCGACAGTGCAGAGCGTGGTAAAACTGAAATACTGGGCTTCGGCGAAACTGGCGATCCGCGCGCCCCCGTCCCGGATGATCGTCCCGGGCTCAAGGAACTCGAACAAACAGTACAGGAAGGCCCAGAGCAGCCCCAGCAGGAGGTAGGCCACGATCGCGCCGAAGATCTTGTTGACGGTGACCCGGGACCCCGAGAAGAGGTCCCGGATAATCATGAAGATCAGGGAGAGGATGAGGAGGGTGTACCCGATCACGGCAATAAAGCTAAGCAGGTGGAGCCAGAACGCCTCCCCGGATAGATGGAACAGCCCCGCCGACCATAAATAAAGTTCTTCTTTGTTCCCCAGTACCGTGTAAAGCACGCTCTGTCCCAGATCCGCGATGAAGGCGATGATGATGGTTGCCCGGATTCCCCATTTATAGAGAGGCTTGCGCGGGGCGACCCCCTCGGTGATCGTCACCTTGATGGCGGCCAGAAGGAAGAGCAGCAAAAAGACCGAGAGGACGAGATTGTTGATGAGGTCGTTGTGGACATCAATGCATGGCATTACCACCATGATGGAGAGGAGGGCGATCAGGATTGCAAGGTAAGACCGAGTTTTGGCTGATTTCGAGAACATGATGAGAATTCCGGCCGGCCCGGAGATTGATCTTATATCACGGCCGGAGAATGACCGTCCAACATAAATTAGCGCCTGTGGCGCTAATTCAAACAATTGTTTATTTCGCGCTGAAACACGATTGCTGAAGCTGTTGGGATCAGTTTTTATCCAGCGATTCAAGTCGGAAGAGTGATCCTGATCACGGTTTTAGGGGCACTTTTTTCTCAACAAACGACTTTGATTCGAGTATTATGTCTATTATGACCTGAACTGTTGGCTGAGATTATAAGGCTTTTTCCGGTGTTGCCTCGGTCAATTGATTTCAGTTTGACCGGCAGACCCGACGAAGTCGGGTCCACTTTAAATTAGCGACCGAAGGGAGCTAATTTATAATGAAAAAGACCAAGATTGTCTGCACGATCGGGCCCGCCTCGGATGCCCCGGACGTCATCGAAAAGCTGATCGAGGCGGGGATGGACGTGGCCCGGCTGAACTTCTCCCACGGCACCCATCAGGAGCACGGAGCCAGGATCAGGCTGATCCGGGAGACCGCCCGGAGGCTGAACCGGCCGGTCGCCATCCTGACCGACATCGCCGGGCCGAAGATCCGGATCGGGAAGATCGCCGCCGGGACCGTGGAGCTGAAGACGGGACAGAACTTCATTCTGACCGCCCGGCCCGTGCCCGGAGACGCCGGCGAAGTGTCGGTCAACTACCGGGGCCTGCCGAAACTGGTCCGGAAGGGGGACCGGATCCTCCTCAGCGACGGGACGCTCGAGCTAGAGGTGATCTGCCGGTCGGCTGACCGGATCACCTGCCGGGTGATCACCGGCGGTTCCCTCAGCTCCCGCAAGGGCGTCAACCTCCCGACCCGCTCGACCGGGATACCGATCCTGACTGCGAAGGACAAAAAAGATCTGACCTTCATCGCCGGACAGGATGTCGATTTTATCGGTCTCTCCTTTGTCCGGACGGCCGGCGAGGTGGAGAAGGTCAGGTCGATGCTGAAAAGGAGAAAGAGCGGGGCCGCTCTGGTGGCCAAGATCGAGAAACCCGAAGCCGTGGGGAACCTGGACGCGATCATCGGGGCGGCGGACGGGATCATGGTCGCCCGGGGAGACCTCGGAGTGGAGATCCCCTTCGCCGAGGTCCCGGTCCTGCAGAAGACGATCATCTCCAAGGCCCGGCGGGCGGGCAAGCCGGTGATCACGGCGACCCAGATGATGGAGTCGATGGTCGAGAGCCCGCGCCCGACCCGGGCCGAGGTATCCGATGTGGCCGGCGCCATTTTTGACGGCACCGATGCCGTCATGCTTTCCGAAGAGACCGCCGCCGGCAAATACCCGGTCCGGGCGGTCCAGGCGATGGCCGGGATCGCCCGGGAGATTGATGCAGATCCCGTCTACCGGAGGTGGACTCGGGAATGGGTCGAAAGACTGATCGGCGAGGAAGGGGAACTGCCGGTCGAGGAGTCCGTCGCCCGCTCGGCCTGCTCCCTGGCCGAGGGGATCGGGGCCGCCGGTATCGTCACCCACACCGCGAGCGGGAGCGCTGCCCGGAGGGTGGCCAAGTATCGCCCCCCCGTGTTGATCCTGGCCGTGACCTCCAGTCCCGCCGTCTGCCGGTCTCTCTCCCTGGTCTGGGGGGTGGTCCCGCTCCTGATCCCGCCGTCCGATGACTTCGAGGAGGTGGTCCGGCAGACAGCCGGCCTCTCCCTGAAATCGGGCCTGTTGAAGAAGGGGGATCTGGTCGTCGTTACCGCCGGGGTGCCGCTCGGCCACCCGGGGCACACCAATGTGGTCAGGGTGATGACGGTGGGAGAGGGGTGGAAGACGTTTTGAGGAGTCAGGGTTCAGGGTTCAGGGGGCAGGGGGAAGGAGAAGAATGGTAATCAGTGATCGGTAATCAGTGGGCGGGTAAACAGGTTACACTGATCACTGATCACCGATTACTGATCACCGATTACTGATTACCGATATAAAGGGGACAGATATGAAGAAGCCGCTGTTGACAGCACTGGTTGTATTGGTAACCCTGATGATCAGCACCGCCCCCCGGGCGGGGGATTTCCGGGAGGCGGACTGGGGGATGACCGTGAAAGAGGTCCGCGCAACCGAGAAAGACCTGCTCCCGATCGTGGATAACGACCCCGCCGCCGGAAGCAGCATGATCCTGGGATTGAAATATATCGGGACCCTGGGCGGTTCGCCGGCCATGATCAGCTATTTTTTCTCCCGGGGGAAACTGGTTCAGGGAGAGTATTACATCGAGTCGAACATCTTGAAGGACTCCGGCGGCACCTATCAGACGATCAAGAGCACCCTCTACCAGAAATACGGAGATCCGGTCTCGGAGGTGGAGAGACGGTCGAACGATCTCTTCCGGATACCGATGGGATGGGTGGTGAAGTGGCGGACCGAGCGGACCGGGATCGTATTTTCGATCAAGAAGCCGGAAGGATCGATCACGCTGACCTATACCGACCGGACGTTTCAGGACATCAGCGTACCGAAGACGCTTAGCCAGGAGTTGTAGGCGTAGTTTACAATAACTGCCATGCCTTTCTCCCAGATACTTATCTTCCTGCCGGTGCTGCTTTTCTCGGTGATCATCCACGAATATGCCCACGGGTGGATGGCGCTCAGGTGCGGCGACCCGACCGCCCGCGACGCGGGCCGGCTGACGTTGAACCCGATCCCCCATATCGACCCGTTCATGACGATTCTTTTGCCCCTTTTTCTGATCATATCGCATTCCGGCTTCATCATCGGGGGAGCAAAACCGGTCCCGGTCAACCCTTCCCTCTTCCGGAGAGGGGAGAAGGACGGTGTTCTGGTTGCGGCCTCCGGCGCCGCCGCCAATATACTCCTGGCGGTCTGCGCGTTTTTCCTTTCTCTGATTATAACGATTATCTACAAGCTGACCGGCGGCTCGATCATCATCGCCGCCCTGCGGTTTTTTAACAGCGTCATTTTTCTTAATCTCGTTCTCGCCAATTTTAACCTTCTTCCGATCCCGCCTCTCGACGGTTCCCACATCCTGGCATATTTTTTGAAAGGAGAGGCTAAGTACGCCTATCTTCGGCTCTCGCGTTACGGTTTTATGATCCTGATCGGTGTCATTATTCTGGGTGATATGCTGCCGATCAGGGGAGGATTGTTCTCGCTCCTCCTGGCGCCGAGTATTTCCCTGATCGAGGCCGTGACCGGTGTGCAGCTGTCGTGGCTGACCTGAGGTTAAGGGTGATGAGAGGCGGCATGATCTGGTGTTGTCAGCCCGTTGATGAAGAGACGGCCCGTCGGCTGTCCGGGTCGCTGGGGGTGTCTCTCCCGCTCGCCCGTCTCCTGGTCCGGCGGGGGTATGAAGAAGAGGAGACCGCCCGCCGGTTTCTCTCCCCCCACCCGTCGCAACTGCGCGATCCCTACCTGATGGCGGACATGAAGAAGGCGGTGGCAAGGCTGGGGAGGGCCATCTCGGAAAAGGAGAAGGTCTTTATCTTCGGCGACTACGATGTTGACGGGGTGACGTCGATCACCATCCTCTCCGCGCTGCTCGATGCCGCCGGCGTCCCCTACCGGGCTTATCAGCCCAACCGGCTCAAGGAGGGGTACGGCCTGAGCAGGGAAGGAGTGGACCGGGCCCTCGAGTACGGAGCCTCGCTTCTCTTTGCCCTCGACTGCGGCACGGAGGCGGGAGAAGAGATCGCCTATGCCCGGAGCCGGGGCCTGGACGTGATCGTGATCGACCACCATACACAGAGGGGACCGCTGCCGGACGCCGCCGCCATCCTCAACCCCAACCGGGCCGACTGCCCCTATCCCTTCAAGGGTTTGGCCGCGGTTGGCGTGGTCTTTAAATTTCTGCACGGCGGCCTAGCTGAATGGTCCGTTCCGGTGGACTGGGAACGCCTCTATCAGCTGGCCGCTCTCGGGACGGTGGCGGACGTGGCTCCTCTCGTGGACGAGAACCGGGTCCTGGTCGCCGCCGGCCTTCACTTCCTGGAAAGTAGGCCGGACCCTCCCCTGCGGGCGCTGCTGGAAGTTTCCGGCTTCACTTCCGGCCGGTTAACCGCGGGCCAGCTCGCTTTCCAGATTGCTCCCCGCCTTAACGCCGCCGGGCGGATGGGAAGGGCCGAACTCGGGCGGCAGCTCCTGGCCGCCCGGGACCGGGGGGAGATGAGGAACCTGGCCGAACAGCTGAACCGGCTGAACGATGAACGCCGCTCTCTCCAGGCCGCGATACTCGACGAAGCCGGGGAGAAGATCGAAGCCGAGAGGGAAAAATATCTCGGGAGCGTGATCGTCGTCGAGGGAGAGGGGTGGAACAAGGGGATTGTCGGCATCGTCGCCGCCAAACTCCAGGAGAGGTACTACCGTCCGGTGGTGGTCATCGCCCTGGAAGGGGAGAGAGGGACCGGCTCCGCCCGCGGCATCCCCGGATTCAATCTCTTCGAGGCGGTCAGCCGCTGCGCGGAATACCTCACCGCCTTCGGCGGCCATCAGGCGGCGGCTGGAATCAGGATCGACCGGGAACGGATCGATGATTTCCGCAAAGCGCTGGACCGGGTCGCCGGTGTCATGCTGGGGAAGGAAAGTCCGGTGCCCGAACTGGAAATTGATGCCGAGATCGAACTCGAGGAGGCTACCATCGAGCTGGCCGGCGAGCTGGACCGGCTGGAGCCCTTCGGGCACGGCAATCCCCGCCCGGTGTTCTGCAGCGTGACAAAGTCCATGGCGGGGTCCCCGTCGGTTATGGGGAAGAAGAACAACCATCTGAAGATCCGGCTTCTCGGTGAGGGAGGAACCTGGGAATGCGTGGGCTGGGAGATGGCCCCCCGGGTATCCGACCTTGATTCCGGCCCGATCGATATCGCCTACCAGATCAGGACGGACACGTTCCGTAGCCGGCCGCGGGTCCAGCTGGTCCTGAAAGATTTCCGGCAGTCGATGCCTGTTTCGGAATTTCAATAATCGGAAAAATCCGATTATTGAAATTTCGAAACAGACGAAAAAGCAACTAAAATAACAATTTTCGATTTTGTTTTATGATAACTGGGACTTACCGTTTTGGCGTGAATAGTTGGATTGAAACTAATCAAAATAACGTAAACAAACTTCTTTTATTGTAAGATAAAAGAACCCACTAAATTAGCGCCGAAGGCGCTAATTTATAATGATGAATCTGATCGACTGCCACGCCCATCTCGACGAGTTTGACGATATCGGTTCCGTTCTCGAGCGGGCGGCCTCTGCCGGGGTCGGCGGGATCCTCGGTGTCGGCGTCAATACCGCCACCAGCCGGAAGATCCTGGAGATCTCCCGAATCCATCCTTCACCCGGGATTGCGCCGGCCGCCGGCCTCTATCCCGATGAAGTCACGGAGGGCGAAATCGGGACCATCCTGGAACTGATCGATCGGGAACATCCCGGTTTGGCGGCACTCGGCGAGATCGGTCTCGATTACTGGGTCCGGGCCCTTCGCAAGAAGCAGCCGGGCCGGGAACGGACAAAGGCGCTCCAGCAGGAAGCCTTCCGCCGGCAGCTCAGGAAGGCCCGGCAGTATTCGCTGGTGCCGATCGTACACAGCCGCGGGGCCTGGGCGGATTGTTTCCGGCTGGTGGAGGAGGAGGGCCTGGAGCGGGCGGTCTTCCACTGGTACACCGGTCCCCTGGATGTGCTGGATAAAATTCTGGCCGCCGGCTACCACGTCTCCGCCACCCCGGCGACCGCCTACAGTCCCCAGTTGAGGGAAGTACTTCAGAGGACTCCGCTCGAGAAGATTATCCTGGAGACGGATTGCCCGGTGCCCCGGTGGGAAGGAGAGGAAAGGATCCGGACCGAGCCGGCCGACGTTTGTTATTCATTGAAAGCAGTTGCTCAATTGAAAGGAATCCCGGAAGAGGAGGTTGCCCGAATTACTACAGATACTGCTAGGAAACTCTTTTTTAAAGTGTAAGCGCCAATATCTGATAAATAATATTTAGTGTCTGACCGAAAACCCTAAAATTCAGGTCATTGCGAGGAGGGACGACGAAGCAATCTGCTTAGTTTGTGAGGAGATTGCTTTGTCGCTCCGCTCCTCGCAATGACAAAATCTATGCGTTTCAGGGGTTTTCGTTCAGACACTATTTAGTAAAAATCCCAAATCCCAAGCACCTCAGCCTCCGGCTGAGGTGCTTGTTATTTGTGATTTCTTCAATCTCTGGAATTGACAACACTCAATGAGCTTAGAATCTTCCCCCCGCCTTTATACAACCGAATTCCTGAAGGTGACCGTGATCATGTTCTTGATCATGACCACCATGACCATGTTTCTTCTTCTCCCCCTGCTGATCGAAAAAATGGGCGGCGATGCGGCGGACATTGGACTGGTGATGGGGATCACTCCGCTCGGCGCCGTGATCAGCCGGATCTTCTGGGGCCGGTGGATGGACCTGGCGGGAAGGAAAAAGATACTTCTCCTCGGCACGCTGCTCAATACGGCCGCGATCCTGCTTTTCCTCACGGTCCGCGGGGTGGGGATCCTGATGGTCATGCTCCGTCTTCTCCAGGGTCTCGCGTTGGGGGGGAATATCACCGCGGTCTGGACGATCATCGCCGATATCACGCCGCAGCGACGCCTGGCGGAGTCGCTGGGGATCTTCGGAATCGCCGGGATGGCGGCGCTGGCGCTGGGGCCGTGGGGAGGGGAACTGGTCATGAAAGCGCACGGTTTTCCGGGGCTGTTCATCGCCTCCGGTCTTCTCTCCCTCACCGCCGTACTCCTCTCCCTCCGGGTCAGGGAGAGCCGACCCTCATCAGCCTGCGATTCAATTACCCCCTCCTATCGGAAAATGCTGAAGGGCGGGGTGATGTCCGTCTTCCTGGTCACGATCGCCTTCGCCGTCAGCCGGAGCGCCTTCGCCTCTTTCTTCGCCGAGTACTCCCGGCTCCGGCAGATCGGCTCTATGGGCGTGTACTCCATCATCTATTCGGGGACGACGATCGGCTTCCGGCTTCTGGCCGGCAGGCTCCCCGACCGACTCGGGCGAACCCGGGTCCTGATCCCGGCCCTGATCGTCTTCGGGACCGGGATCGGCCTGATCGCGTTCATCCATTCCTGGCCCCTTTTCATTCTCTCCGCGTTTTTCTGCGGGCTGGGGCACTGTTTTCTCTACCCGGTCCTGAACGCCCTGGTCATCCAGAAAGTGCACTCCTGCACCCGGGGCACGGCCACCGGTCTTTTTATCAACAGTTTTGACCTCGGGATCGGAGCGGGCTCGATCGCCTGGGGGCTGGCGGCCCAGTTCGGAGGGTACCGCCTGATGTATCTGCTTGGGGGAGCAACCGCCCTGCTCGGGATCGGGGGCGTTCGCCGCTTACTCAGGGAAGCTTCACCTGCCGGGTGACCGTTTTTGTCCGTAGCATTTCCCGCCGGTTCCGGTATACTGTGCTTTTACCGCCGGCATTAACAGGAAGAATAACACGTTGTCCTTCCGGAGAAGAAAAAACAGAGTGCTGTAGCCGTATAAACGAGATTGCTATTCATAATGCATTGAACGACAATCATTAACCCGAATTATTCATGAAAATTTTAAATTTCATGAATAATTCGGGTTAAGCCCGATGAAATCCGACTGCCAGGACAAAATAATCATCCGCGGCGCGCGGCAGCACAATCTGAAAGGGATCGACCTCGACATTCCCCGCCGGAAACTGGTGGTGATCACCGGGCTCTCCGGGTCCGGGAAATCGTCCCTGGCCTTCGACACCATCTATGCCGAAGGGCAACGCCGGTATGTGGAGAGCCTCTCCGCCTACGCCCGCCAGTTCCTGGAGCAGATGCAGAAGCCGCACGTCGAATCGATCGAGGGGCTCTCCCCGGCGATCGCGATCGAGCAGCGCAAGGCCGGCTCCAACCCCCGCTCGACCGTCGGGACCGTGACCGAGATCTATGATTATCTCCGTCTTCTCTATGCCCGGGTCGGGATTCCTCACTGTTATCTTTGCGGCCGGGAGATCAGCCGGCAGACGGTCCAGGAGATTGTGGACCGGGCACTCTCCTTCCCGGAGGGGATGAAGATCCAGGTTTTGGCCCCGGTGGTCCGGGGACGGAAAGGCGAGCACCGTGATGTATTGGAGAGTATCGCCCGCCAGGGGTTCGTCCGGGTCCGGGTGGATGGTGAAACCAGAAGTGTGGACGAGGCCATCGAACTGGCCAGGAACCTCACTCACGACATCGAGGTGGTGGTGGACCGGCTGGTGGTGGGGGCGGGGATTCGGGAACGTTTGACCGATTCGGTCGAGACCGCGCTTCGGCTGGGGATGGATCTGATTCTGGTTCATTGCGGGGCGCCCTGGGAGAAAGACGTGGTCTTTAGCCGCCGCTACGCCTGCGTGGAGTGCGGGATCAGCTTCGAGGAACTCTCTCCCCGGATGTTTTCCTTTAACAGCCCGTACGGGGCGTGTCCGGTTTGCTCCGGGCTCGGCACCACCATGGAGGTCGACCCCGACCTGGTCATCCCGGACCAGGGCCGGTCCATCGCCGGCGGAGCGATCGTCCCCTGGAGCAGCCCGATCACCACCCGCCGCCACCGCTGGCAGGGCGCGGCCTCGCGCTATTATGACACCATGCTGGCGGCGGTCGCCCGGGAGTACGGCTTCGACCTCGGCACGCCGTTCCGGGATCTGACCGCCCGGCAGAAGAAGGCGGTCCTCTACGGGACCGGATCCCGCAAGATCAGAATGGAATGGGAGCGGTCCGGCCGCTACCAGGTCAAGAACGACCCTTTTGAAGGGGTGGTCTCCAACCTCGACCGCCGGTACCGGCAGACGGAATCGGAGTACGTGCGGGAGGAGATCTTCAGCAAGTACATAACGCTGAAACCCTGCCCCGCCTGCCGGGGGGCCCGGCTGAAACCGGAGAGCCTGGCGGTCACGGTGCTCGGCCGGTCGATCGTGGAGGTGACGGCGCTTCCGGTTCATGCCGCCCTGGACTTCTTCCGGGTGATGAAACTCCCCGGCCGGCAGGGCGTGATTGCCCGGGAGGTGGTTAAAGAAATCCGGGAACGGCTGACGTTCCTGGTCAACGTGGGGTTGGGCTACCTGACCCTGGACCGGCAGAGCGGCACCCTCTCCGGCGGCGAGGCGCAGAGGATCCGGCTGGCCACCCAGATCGGCTCCGGCCTGGTGGGGGTTCTTTACGTGCTGGACGAGCCCAGCATCGGTCTTCACCAGCGGGACATCTCCCGCCTGCTTGACACGTTGAAAAAACTCCGGGATCTGGGCAACACCATCATCGTGGTCGAACACGATGAGGCGACCATCCGGGCCGCGGACCACATCATCGACCTCGGTCCGGGCGCGGGGGAGAAGGGCGGTTACCTGGTTGCCTCCGGAACCCTGGAGGATATCCTGAATTCCCCCCGATCGATTTCCGGGAAATACCTGAAGGGCGAGCTGGCGATCGAGACCCCTTCTTCCCGGACGCCGCCCTCCGGCCTCTTCCTGGAAATCCAGGGGGCGCGCGAACATAATCTGAAAAACATCGGGGTCCGGATCCCGCTCGGGCTCTTCTGCTGCGTGACCGGCGTTTCCGGATCGGGGAAGTCGACCCTGGTGGAAGAAACCCTGAGCCGGGCGCTCCGCCGGTTGTTATACCGGTCCCGCGAAGTCCCCGGTGAACACGACCGGCTCCGGGGGACGGAGCTGATCGACCAGATGATCGACATCGATCAGAGCCCGATCGGCCGCACCCCCCGGTCCAATCCGGCGACCTACACCGGCGTGTTCAGCTACATCCGGGAGCTTTTCTCCCGGTTGCCCCTGGCCAGAATGAGGGGCTACCGTCAGGGCCGCTTCAGTTTCAACGTTCCCGGCGGGAGGTGTAAATCCTGCCGGGGCGACGGGATCATCAAGATCGAGATGCACTTTCTCCCCGACATCTACGTCGAGTGCGAGGTCTGCCGGGGCCGCCGCTATAACCGGGAAACGCTGGAGGTTCTGTACAAGGACCGCAGCATCGCGGACGTCCTGGAAAGCTCCGTTGACGATGCCCTGGAGTTCTTCGCCAATGTCCCCCGGATCAGGAAAAAAATCCAGACCCTGGCCGACGTCGGTCTGGGGTACATCAAACTCGGCCAGTCGGCCACCACCCTCTCCGGCGGCGAGGCGCAGCGGGTGAAGCTGGCCCGGGAGCTGAGCAAGAAAAGCACCGGGAAGACCCTCTATATCCTGGATGAGCCGACCACGGGGCTTCACTTTGCCGATATCGACCGGCTGCTCCAGGTTCTCAAGCGGCTGACCGCCTCCGGGAACACGGTGATCGTGATCGAGCATAACCTGGACGTGATCAAAAACGCCGACTGGATCATCGACCTTGGCCCGGAGGGGGGTGAGGACGGCGGCCGGATCGTGGCCGAGGGCCCTCCGGAAAAGATCGCGGAAGAAAAAAAATCCTATACCGGGAAGTTCTTAAAGAAGGTTTTGTAATGCTTGGTATCGAAAATATCTTACCACGAAGAACATGTGGAAAAATGACTAAATCCGAATGAGACATGACGAAAGAATGTCGAATCCAGAATGACGAAACTTTCTCCGGCTGTCTGCGTTGCGTAGTCGAGGGGTGAAATTGGAAATTTAGTAATTCATCATTCGGATTTCATTCGGGTTTCGTCATTCGGTTTTCGTCATTTATTTTCGGGTTTCGTCATTTGAGTTTCGTCATTTCTTTATTCATGCTCTTATTCTCTGTTATGTTACTATCATCTTTAACTGAACCAATAATGTATCCGGAGGTTTCCCATGTCTTTCTTTGTCTTTAACCAGGGCGGTCCCCTGATGTACCTGATCCTGCTGGGCTCGGTGATCGGCCTGGCGGTTTTCCTTGAACGGTCCTTCCACCTGCACCGGGCCCGGATCGACACCGATCAGTTCATGAAAGAAATCCGTTCGCTGATCCGGCAGAAGAAGATTGCCGAAGCCATCAGCCTCTGCCGCCGGACGCCCGGCCCGGTTGCCCACATCCTGACCGCCGGGCTGGCCCAGCACGGGCGCAGCCGCCCGGAGATCCGGGAAGCGATCGAGGACGCGGGCGTCCACGAAGTGCCCCGGCTGGAGAAGAACCTGATCGTCCTCGCCACCGTGGCCCATGTTTCGCCTCTGCTGGGGCTCCTGGGAACGGTGACGGGGATGATCCGGGCCTTCATGACCATTCAGGAGATGGAAGGGGTGGTCAACCCCTCCGATCTGGCCGGCGGCATCTGGGAAGCGCTCCTGACCACCGCCTTCGGTCTCCTGGTGGCGATCATGGCGTATGTGGCCTACAATTACCTGGTGTCCCGGGTGGGGAAGATGGTCCTGGACATGGAGACCAGCGCGTCCGACGTCGTCAGCCTCCTCTCCGAAGAAGGCACTTCTGATTAGGGCATGAGCACCGATCCTGGAAACTGTGTGTTGTTCGGCCGGATGATTATTTTTAAAATTTTACCGCAGGTAAAATTTTAAAATGAAGTTTAAACGAAAGACAATGCTGGAGCGGGGGCGGCTTGACATTGCTCCTCTCATTGACGTCGTTCTCCTTCTCCTGATCTTTTTCATGCTCACCTCCAGCTTTATCACCCCGGCGGGCTTGAGGGTCGATCTCCCCGAATCAAGCGTCGCCGAGCCGCAGGAGAAGGAGAATCTGGTCATCGTCATTTCCGGGGAGGGGGACCTGTTTATCGAAAATGAGCCGGTCTCCTGGGATTCCTGCCGGGAGCGGCTGGCTTCCAGCCTCGCCTTTTCCCCGAAAAGGGTCTTGATTCTGGAAGCGGATCGCCAGGCCCGCCACGGGGTGGTGGTGCGGGTGATGTCCCTGGCCAGGGAACTCGGCTGGAAACGGATGGCGATCGCCGCCCAGCCTAACGCGAATGTAACAGACGAAGATTAGTTATTTTCCCCCCCGCCTCTCCCCCGATAAGAAAGCAGACGATTGAATGTGATTGAATAGATTTGGTTGGCCCGCCGCCACGGTCGACGTTCGACGTTCAATCTTTTACCGGGCGCCATGCTCTATGCTCTCTGCGTCTCCGCGGTTCATCTTTTGCCGTAAAAATCGTCAAAAACCGTGATTTTTTCGAAATTTCTTTTTTTCCTCTCGTCGATGTAGTAAACTCACATTCAAGACAACCCCCTTACTTACCTGTTAAAATTTTTGCGGAGCCAAAATTTTATATGAGTTCTTCCGACTTCGTCCATCTTCACGTACATACCGAGTATAGCCTGCTGGACGGCGCCTGTCGGCTGCCGGTTCTCCTGGAACGCGCCTCCCGGCTGAAGATGCCGGCTCTGGCCATTACCGATCACGGATCGATGTCCGGGGTGGTGAAGTTTTACAAGGCGGCCCTGGACGTGGGCATCAAGCCCATCATTGGCTGCGAATTCTATGTCGCTCCCGCCGGCCGTTTTGATAAAACCGCCGGCCCGAAAGCGGCGGCCTCTCACCTCACCCTCCTGGCCCGGGACCGGACGGGGTATCAGAATCTTTTAGTGCTCATCTCCCGGGCTCACCTGGAAGGTTTTTATTACAAGCCCCGGATCGACCGGGAGCTGCTGGAAGAGCGCCATCAGGGGCTGATCGGGTTAAGCGGCTGCCTGAAGGGGGAAATCGCCCGGGCGTTGCTGGGGGACGACCGCCCGGCCGCCGAAGGCTTCCTGGCCTATTATTCCGATCTTTTTGGCAGGGATAATTTCTACCTCGAGCTGATGGATCACGGCCTGCCCGAGCAGAAGCGGCTCACCCCGCTCCTGCTCGATCTCTCCCGCCGATCCGGGGTGCCGCCGGCAGCCACCAACGATGTCCATTACGTGAATCGGGAAGACGCCTATTCCCAGGAGGTTTTGCTCTGCATCCAGACCGGGCGGCAGCTGGAGGACAAGGCCCGGATGAAGCTCGCCTCCGAGGAGTTTTACCTGAAGTCCGCCCAGGAGATGGGAGCGCTTTTCGGCGAAGTGCCGGAGGCTCTCCTGAACACCCGCCGGATCGCCGACCGGTGTTCGCTGGAGATGGAGTTCGGACTAGATCTCCTTCCCCGCTTCGAGCCCCCCCCGGGAAAGACCCCCCCGGAATATCTCCGGGAACTTTGCGAGAAAGGGATCGCCGGGCGTTACGGGAGGGAAACGGAAACGATCCGGGAGCGTCTGGAGCATGAGTTGAAAGTTATCGAGGGGAAACGCTTCGCCAGTTATTTCCTGATCGTCTGGGATCTTATCCGTTACGCGAAAGTTCACAAAATACCGGTCGGGCCCGGCCGCGGGTCCGTCGCCGGGAGCATTGTCGCCTACCTGCTCGGGATCACCGACATCGACCCTTTCCGGCACGACCTGCTCTTTGAGCGTTTTCTCAACCCCAACCGGACCACGATGCCGGACATCGACATGGATATTTCCGACCAGGGGCGGGCGGAACTGATTAAATATTCCAGCCAGAAATACGGGGAAGAACGGGTCTGCCAGATCATCACCTTCGGCTCCATGAAGGCCCGGGCGGTCATCCGCGATGTCGGACGGGTGATGGGGATGCCGTACGGGGAGGTCGACCGGATTGCCAAACTGGTCCCCCCGGGCCCTCACATGACCCTGCAGAAAGCCCTCCAGGCCGAACCGAAACTGCAGGCTCTCTATGAGAAAGACGCCCGGCTCCAGGAGTTATTCGACGCCAGTTTCAAGCTGGAAGGGATCTCCCGCCACGCCGGGACCCACGCCGCCGGGGTTCTTATCTCCCGCCGGCCCCTGATCGAGAACGTGCCGCTTCGGCGGGGGAAGGACGATGAGGTGATCACCCAGTTCGACATGCACGACGCGGAAGAAGTCGGCCTCCTCAAAATGGATTTCCTCGGGCTGCGCACCCTCTCCGTCATTCAGAACACGCTGGATCTGATCGAGAAGATCCGGGGGGAGGTGATCGGCATCAACGCCATTACCCTCGATGATCCCGAAACCTTCAGCCTCCTCTCCAAGGCCAACACCATGGGAGTGTTCCAGCTGGAAGGATCCGGGATGAGGGATCTCTCCACCCGGATCGGATTGAAGAGGTTCGACGACATCCTGGACCTGGTCGCGCTCTACCGCCCGGGGCCGATGCATATGCTGGAGGACTACATCTCCCGGAAGCACGGCAAAATAAAGATCAAGTACGCCCACCCGCTCCTGGAGCCGATCCTGAAAGACACCTACGGCGTCATGCTCTACCAGGAGCAGGTGATGCTGATCGCCAACCGGCTGGGCGGTTTTACCCTGGCCAAAGCCGACACCCTCCGCCAGGCGATGGCCAAGAAAAATGCCGAGAAGATGGCCCAGCTGGGCGAATCCTTTATCAGGGGAGCGATGGAGAGGGGGATCGCGAGATCGGTGGCGGAAAACATTTTTCAAGACATGTCCCGGTTCGCCGCCTACGGCTTCAACAAGTCTCACAGCGCGGCCTACGCCATGATCGCGTACCGCACCGCCTACCTGAAGGCCCATTATCCCCGGGAGTTCATGGCGTCGCTTCTTACCAGTGAGATGAACGACATGGACAAGATGATGTCCTATGTGGCGGAGTGCCGGGAGATGGGGATCGAGGTCATGCCCCCGGACATCAACGAGAGCGAAGCCAGTTTTACCGTGGTCGGGAAAAATATCCGTTTCGGGCTGAACGCCATCAAGAATGTGGGCGCGGTCGCGGTCGCGGCGATTTTGTCCGCCCGCCGGGAGGGGGGGGCGTTTGATTCTTTTTTCCGGCTGCTGGAGAGACTGGATCTCTCTGCGGTTAATAAAAAAGTCCTGGAGACCCTGATCAAGTGCGGCGCCCTCGACTCCCTTCCCGGTTTTCGGTCGCAGAAGCTGGAGGTCCTGGACGGCGCGCTCCAGAGGGCTCATCTGACCCGGAAAGACCGGGAGAACGGACAGAGCACGCTCTTTGCTCAGTTCGAGACGGAGAAGAGGGAAAACGGCGAAACTGGTTTCCCGGAGATGGACGAATGGCACCAGAACCAGTGCCTGGCCATGGAGAAGGAACTGATGGGAATGTACATCTCCGGCCACCCCCTGAGTGCGCACGAAAAGATCATCCGGTCGCTCTCCACACACTCGATCCTCCAGCTGAGGGAGCTCAGGGATGGAACACAGGTCAGGGTGGGGGGGATCATCGAGCAGGTCAAGGAGCAGACGCTGCAGAAGACCGGCCGCACGTTTGCCTTCTGCCAGATGGAGGACCTGACCGGGGTGGTTGAGGTGACGGCCTGGAGCGATGAGTACCGCGCCTTCGGCCACCTGCTCCAGCCGGGGAAGATCGTCTTCGTGGAGGGCAAAGTCAAGTCCCGCGACCGGGGGAGCAATGTCCAGATCTCGATGGTGTATCCCCTCGAGGAGGCGCAGGAGCATTTTGCCCGGGCCCTCCATGTTGATCTTCACCTGGCCGCCCTTGACGGCGAGCGGATCCAGGCCCTGCGGCAGGTGCTCGGCCGCGTCCGGGGCCGCTGCCCGGTGTATCTCGATTTCGCTTTTGCCACCGGGGAAAAAGTCATCATTCAGGCCGGCGAGCAATACCGGGTGCAATGCACGCCCCAGCTGATCAAGGAGATTGAGGATCTGCTGGGCGAGAATACCGCATTTATCAAGACCCGGTGAGGCAGCCGCCCGGCCGGAATTTTATATTGCATTGCCCCGGAGGGGCTGATAACATGCAGCCCGCTCAAAATAGGGTTGCCGCATCAACAGGATTGCTATTCAAGATAGTGAACGATAATGAATAATCCGGGTTAACAGGCGAAATCCGCGGCGTCGGCGCGCCGCTTCAATGGTTTTCACGATCGAGGAAGAATAGAAAGGGGGAAGAAGATGACCAAACGAGACCTTGTGGTAAAGATAGCCGGTGAGACCGGTCTGACTCAACTGGCGGTCAAGGAGGTTATTCAGAAATTTCTGGACAGCGTTATCGACGATCTGGCCCGGGGGGAGAACGTCGAATTCCGCAACTTCGGCGTCTTCCAGTGCGTCTACCGGAAGCCCCGGATCGGCCGGAATCCCCGGCGCCCGCAGGACATTGTGCAGATCCCGGGCCGGCGGGTGGTCCGGTTCAAGTCGGGCAAGGATATGAAGATCAAGGTGTCCCGGGCCGGCTGATTCCCGGGAGCTGTCATCTCCCCCGATCAAGAGGAATCCGTAAAACCGGCGACGGCGCTGCGACCGATGGCGGCGCCGTCTTCGCCATAGATTATTCAGGTTCAGAACAGACCCCAATCACAGTGATTGGGGTCTATCATTTTTACTCCGTAAAAATGATATGCTGCTGTTCCGTAAATTGAAT
>JAZDIV010000048.1:0-71639 GCA_043804695.1 PVC group bacterium
GATCGCGGTCATTGCGAGCGTTAGCCGAAGCCGCGAGCAAAGCGTGGCGGGAAGCAATCTCTTGCTGTGCATAGAGTTGAGATTGCTTCGTCGCTTCGCTCCTCGCAATGACATGTCCATACAATTATGGACTGACTAATATATTACGGACAATAGTTGAAATAAAGTACCTGCAAAATATAATTTCGCTTTCAAGGTATCGCTATTCCTAACAGTTCGCTTAATTTGGGCCTAGGAATGGGCGCCTTTTGGCAGAAACCCGGTGAGTTTGGATATTGGAATTTGAAATTTGTTTGAATTTAGGTGCTTGGGATTTGAAATTTTGAATTACTGTGAACCAGAACAATATGTCCGATATTTTTCCATATAGAGAATGATTGAAAACCAGCAAACTTTGTATATTCGCGACATGATCTGGGGAGGGGTCTGGGGGGCGCTGGCGCTTTTTCTCCCGCTCCTGCTTCATCCTTTCGGACTGGGGTCTCATCTGATGCCGATGTTCCTGCCTCTCCTGGTCGCTGGCTGCACCCTCCAGCTCCGGACCGGCATCGTTCTTGCCGTCTCCATCCCGCTGATTTCATCTCTCTTCACCGGGATGCCCCCATTCTACCCCCCGCTAGCGGTCCTGATGGTTCTGGAGGCGGTCTCGATGAACATCTGGCTCTTCTGGTCGTACCGGAAGAGGAGGTGGAATATTCATTTTTCCTTGATTGTCGCCTTCCTAATTCAGCGCGTGGTCAGGGTGCTTTTTATCCTCGCCGCCCGGGAAATTGTTCCTCTCCCGGCCGCCTGGCTTTTCATCCCGGCCCTGATCTGGGGGGTGCCGGGGGCGGTCATTCAGACGGGTGTCATCCCCTGGGTGGTGAGGGTGATCGAGGTGCAGTTCTGTCCGGTCGGTCCCCGGCGTCCCGCCCGGGAGGACACCCGGAGGGAGATTGCCGGATGATGGAGAAGCAGCATTATTTTGACCGCCTCTCTTCCGGGTGGCATGAGAATAACAGCCTGACCATTCGCGAACGGGAACTTCTCCGGGATGTCCTGCCTCCCGGCGAACTCTCCCGGGGCGGCGTCGTCCTCGACCTGGGCGGGGGCACGGGACGGCTCGTCGAGTTTTTGCTGGCAGACTATCCTCTCTGCTGCCTGGTTCTGGACCTTTCCTACGGGATGCTCAAGGAAGGATGCCGCTGTTACGGGCATCCGTCCGCGGTCCGGATTCAGGCCGATGCCTGCCGCCTGCCGTTCTCCGGCGAGAGCGTCCGCTGCATCTTCAGTTTTTGCTCCTTTCCTCACTTTGACCGGCAAGAAGAGGTGCTCCGGGAGTGTCGGAGAGTCCTGGTCCCTTCCGGTGTGTTCGTGATCCTCCACAGCTGCAGCCGGGAGGAGATCAATCGTTTCCATGCCCTGCAATCGGCACCCGTCGCGAACGACCGCCTGCCTTCCCTGGAGCGTTTCCGGGACTGGGGAACGGCGCTGCGATGGATCCCCGAACGCCTGGAAAACAGCCCTCAGCGATTCCTGGTCCGCTACCGCAAGCCCCCTGTCTGATCGCCTCCGGGGCAAATTTATCCTTGACACATCTTCCGTTTGTATTAAAGATAGCCCGGTAATTAATAACCATATTCGTTCGATATCCTATTGTTGGGCAATTATGTGAATACGGTTACATCGTACTATTTTTTCTAAACCGGCAGGATAACGGTGTATTATGATGCGTAAAGGCACGTTTTATTTCCGTGTACAATTGATAACACTGATAGAGGAGGTATGTCATGGCTGATATCGCGAAGGCATTGAAAGAAGAGATCGTCCGACTGTCCCGGAAAGAGGTGAAAAAGTCGGTTCTGCCGCTGCGCGGCCGGCTGCTGGCTCTGGTCCGGACGGTTGCCCGGCAGGAGAAAACGATCACCGGTCTTCAGAAGGTAATCGCCCGCCAGAAAAAACTGCTGGCCGAAGCCGCCCCGGTTCCGGAAGCCGTTCCGGAAGAAGACGTCAGGAAGGCCCGGATCAGCCCCCGGCTGGTCAGGGCTCAGAGAAAACGGCTGAAACTGAAGCAGGGCGAGTTCGCCCGTCTCCTCGGCGTGAGCGTGGCCACGATCCGGTCCTGGGAGCAGGGACGGTCGCAGCCGCGGGGAGACAATCTGGCCATTTTTATCGCCGTGCGCAGGATGAAGCTGGCCGAGGCGCGGGAGCGGCTGGGGATCACGCCGGCCTACCGGAAGAGGGGACGCCCGAAAAAGAAGGGAAGAAGGAAAAAGGGAAGCTGACGCGCCGCTTCGGAATGAAGATCGGCTTAAAGAATACGATCATCCATTGTGGTGAGGATAAAAACCGCATAAGCGGATCAGATAATCAGGGGACCAGTAGGCAGGGTATCAGAAAATCAGAGGATCAGTAGGAGTGGCCGGCCGCGCCTGATAATCTGATATCCTGATATTCTTCCCATTGAGATACTGATAAACTGATATCCAATTCGCGCTCTTTAATCCCCGGATATGTTTCTAACAAGGTTAGTGCTCCTTCCGGAAGGCGGGGGGGCAGCGGCGGAGCTCCTCCTCGGCTTCAGATAACCGGTTGAGCTTCTGCAGGCAGAAGGCCGCCGAGAGGTGGATCCGTGCCAGCGACGGGTCGATCCGGAGCGCTTCTTTGAACTCGTTCAGGGCCGCTTCGAACTGTTCCTCCCGGACCAGGAGGTTTCCCAGGTTGGTATGAGCGGGGGCGTACTCCGGCTGCAGATCTAACGCCGTCAGGAAAGCGGTCCGGGCTTTCCCGGCCTCTCCTTCCTCGCGGTACACCATCCCCAGGTTGTTCCAAGCCCGGTGATGATCCGGCTTTTCACTCACTGCCGCCAGGTAGTGTTCCCGGGCTTGCCGGTAGAGACAGTGCTCGGCGTAGGCGTTCCCGATCTCGAAGTCGGGTTCCTGCCGCCCGCTCCGGTGCTCGCTCTTCAGCTGCCGGAACCCGGCTTGGGCCTTCTCCAGTTCTCCCTCCCCGAGATAGGCCTGCCCCAGAGCATACTGAATCCGGTAGCCGATAGGTATGGCCGGGGCCGGGGCCGTCTCGAGATCGGCCCGCGCTTTTTTCAGGTAATCGACGGCCCGGTGATACTGGCCGTCACGATAGTACACTTCTCCCGCGGAGAGGTGCGAGGCAGAGGAGGGGACCGCTTCCGGAACCAGCCCCGTACCGATGAAGAGAAACACCCCGGCCAGAATGATCCCGGTCGCGGTCCGTGTCTGCTTCCGCCGGATCGAGCGGAAGAGAAAGGAAACAGCGCCGGCGGCGAAGAGCGCGAAGAAAGGAGCGGCCGGGAGCCGGAACCGGTCGGCGATAAAGAAGAGGGCGATCGAAGCGGCATAGCCGGCGGTGAGGAGATAGAGGAGCCCCAGCCGCTTCCTTTCCTTCCAGCCGGTGACCATCCCCAGGATACCGCCCGCCGACAGTACGTGCCAGGAGAAGGGCAGGCGCAGGATTGGGAGCTGATCCCGGAAGAAGGGGAGATGATAGTTGTCGGAGAAGGAGCCGGCGCTGAAGAAGAGCGCTGTTTTCCGGACCAGCAGGCCGAGAAAGAGGAGTGGCCGGGAAACGGCGAACCGCCGGCCTTCCCGGAACCAGAAGCGGGAACTTTCGGAAGGGGAGAGCGGCCGCCCCGCGCGCCGCTCGGCTTCCCGCTGAAAATCATTGTGCTGGAGGGACGGGGTACCGCGGGCAAAGTCCGGGATCCGGCTGACGCCGGTGGCAGCCGGATTATTGCCGATGTAAAAGTTCTCCCCGCCGTGGGAGGAGACGAAGACCAGCTCGCGCCGGGAGAGACTCAGGTAAAGAGAAACGGGGATGACCACGATCAGGATCCCGGACAGGAAAAGGAGGGACGCGTTTCGGCGCTCCGCGCCTCTCCCCCAAAATGAGATCAGGATCCAGGCCAGCGCCCCCAGTGGGAGCAGGGTCGGGCGGGCCAGAGTGAGCATCCCGCCGATGATCCCGCCGCCGAGCCATTGCCCGGGCCGCCGTCCGGCCGCGGCCGAAAGCAGGGACGAGAGCAGTGCCGCCGCCAGGAAAGCGGTCAGCGAAGCGGAGAGGAACCAGCCCTCGTAAAAGACCGCGGGGGTGTAGATGGCGTAGAAAAAGGCTGCCAGCAGGCCGGTTTTTACGCTGAAAAGACATTTTCCGGCCCGGAAGATCAGGAGACAGGTGACGACCCCGAGCCCGTGCTGGACAATCCGGAGCGCCAGCGGTCCGGCGTGCAGGAACCGGATCAGGAACGCCAGAAAGTAAGGGTAGAGGGGATTCCCCTGGTATTCGGGGAAGAAATGAAAGCCGCTCCGGGCCAGACTGGAGCCCCAGGACAGGTAGTACTGCGCGTCGAGAACCGGATGGCGGAAAAAGGGCGTGGAGGAAAGCTCGATTAAATAGGCGGCCCGCACCAGCGCCGCGATCACGATCACCCCCGCCAGCAAAACAGGGGTCGCGTTTGCTCTTTGCTCACCGCCTCTCATCTCCGGTATTCCCAGATCATTTTTATCGTTTGAGGAGTGTAACACAGTCTCCGACAGGAGCCAAGAGGCGAAGTGATCCCTATTTTATACTTTGAAAATTTCGGGAACGTGATAGACTAAAACACAAAATACCGAGTCGGGTCCCGCGCGCGAAGATCCACATCCCTGTTCCCGAAGAGGCCCGGGCTCGGAGTTTAACTTTTATAACAAACATGATTCAGGAAGGTGATGAAAGTGAACCCGATTATTGAAAAGATGCGAAAAGACCCGGAATATTCCCGTTACGCCCTGCCGATCAACGAAGATGAAGATTTCCGGGATGCCATGTATTTTCTAAAAGATGACGGAACATTCATCTTTTCCGAGGGGTACTATCATCAGATCGAGAAACCCCGGGAGGAGAGGATCGTCAATTCCCATTATTTTTACGTACCTCTGGACCCCGCCCGGAAGGTGCCGAAACACTGTATCAAGAAATTTTTCGGGCTGCCGTTCGAGAACATCACGAGAGACATCATGGAGAACGAGCCGCTCGATCAGCTCTACCCGTTGCAGCTGGCAAGATACATCGAGCTGGACCCGACCCAGAAAGAGATCGAGAGGCCGGTCTACGGGATATACAAGGCCCGGGTCCCCCTGACCTCGCTGGTGGCGTACTTTCCCCATAGAAACTCCCTGCAGCGCATCATGGAGAAAGCCGGCGAGGACCTGGTCGCCGGCAAGATCAAGACCATCGCCGAGCACACGGCCGACCTGCTGGAGACCGACATCTCCCAGCTCGGCATTTCCGGCTCCGTCTCCCTGGGGACATACGCCAATCCGCACGACCTTGATTTCGTTGTCTACACCTCCACCCCCGAGATAAAAAGGATCGTCGACTTCATGTACACCCTGACCGACGGGAACGAGGAACGGCAGGTATACGAATTCGGCAAGTACTGGCCGATCCGGTTCTGGGACCGGGTGGGGGATGAGAGATTCATGGTCTGCCCCTTCTTCTCTTTCCTCGATCCGGAAGAGGCTCCCCTGCGAAACTTCGACTGCGAGGATCGGGGGCCGGTTGTCGTGGAGGCCACCGTCGCCGACGACACCTTCAACGCCGTCAACCCCACCATCCTGATGTTGGAGGACGTGAAGGTCGCGGGGAAGGCTGATCCCGAAATCAACCGCCTGATCATCCACCACGGGGCGGAGCGGGGAGACTGGCGGGAAGGGAACCGAATCCGGGTGAAGGGCCACCGGGTCTGGATCAGGACTTACCGGGTCGTCGAAAAGCAGCGTCAGCCCCTGGATGAGTACATCGCCGTTATGGAGGACAACCTGGGCGATGTCCGGCTGGCGGAGTAGGGCGCCCGGGCCGGGTCAGATGCCCGCCGCTCTGCCGGCCGCGCGCGTTTCCCCCCGCCGTCCCCGTCCGCCGGCCGCGGAGCGGGCGCTGGAAAACATAAGCCAGGAGCAGACGTGACCCCCATCTGGCATCACATAATTATCCGGGGCGCGCGGGTGGTGGACGGGAGCGTCGGACCTGCCTTCCGGGCGGATGTCGGGGTCCGGGACGGCGTGATCGCGGCGGTTGGCGATCTCAGGGAAGAAAAAGCTGATCGCGTTATCGACTGCCCCGGCTCCGTTCTCTGTCCCGGGTTCATCGACATTCACTCCCACTCCGACTTCACCATTCTGATCGATCCCCGGGCCGAGGGCAAGGTTCGGCAGGGGGTGACGACGGAGGCGATCGGGCAGTGCGGCGGTTCCGCGGCACCCCTTTTTGGCGAGAAGCTGGAGCGGGTGCGGGGACAGTACCCGGAACTATCTATCAACTGGACGACACTCGGCGAGTACCGGAAGAGAGTCGAGGATCAGGGGACGGCGGTTAACCTCGTCCCTTTCACCGGGCAGGGAAATATCCGGGGATCGGTTATCGGGTATGGCGGGGGGGCGCCCTCGCGAGAGGAGATGAAGTGGATGCTCTCCCTCCTGGAGGAGGAAATCGCGGCGGGGAGCCGGGGCATCTCGACCGGCTTGGTCTATCCACCCGGGAGCTTTGGCGGGTTCGGAGAACTGACTGAACTGCTCCGACTGGTCGCCGGGGCGGGGGGGATATACGCCACCCACATGCGGAATGAAAGCGACCAGGTGGAGGCGGCGGTGGAGGAGGCGATCAGACTGGCCGAAGAGACCGGGATATCGCTTCAAATCTCCCACCTGAAAGCGCAGGGGCGGCGGAACTGGCACCGGCTCTCCGCCTGTTTCGAGAAGATCGAAGGCGCCCGGGCCCGGGGATTGAATGTCAACTGCGACCGGTACCCGTATCTCGCTTCGGCAACGGGACTCGACATCCTGCTGCCAGCGGGGGCCAGTGAAGGTGGCGCGGCGGAGGAACTGAGACGCTTGAAGGACCCTGCGGAACGACGCAGGATGGCGGAGGAGGTCGACCGGGACGACTGGGACGGTGTGGTCGTCTCCCATGTCTCGACGGAGGCGAACCGTGATCTCGAAGGTTTGAACCTGGAAGAGATCGCGGAAAGGAGAGGCGTCTCCCCGCTCGACTGTTTCTTCGATATTTTGGTCGAGGAGGAGTTGAACGTGGAGGCGCTCTTCTTCGGGATGAGCCTCGACAACCTCCGGCGGATCCTGCAAAAGCCCTACTGCATGGTCGGGTCGGACGCCTCGGCGCGGGCGGTGACCGGACCGCTCTCCCGGGGCAAGCCCCACCCCCGGACCTTCGGGACCTTCCCCCGGGTCCTGGGCGAGTTCGTCAGGAACGGCACCCTGGCACTGGAAGAGGCGGTCTTCAAGATGACGGGTCTGCCGGCTCGAAAACTGGGACTGAAGGACTGCGGGGTCATCAGGGAAGGGGCGGTGGCCGACCTGGTCATCTTCAGCCCGGATAGAATCAAAGACCGGGCGACCTACCGGGACCCGAAGCAGTACCCCTCCGGGATCGAGTACGTGATCGTCAACGGAGAGATCGTGGTGGAAGACGGGGAGCATACCGGGCGACTCCCCGGGCGCTTTCTGTAAATACGGCTTCTTTTAAGTGCGGATCAGTCAGATCGGACTGATCCGTTGAACGTAGAGCACACGATGTTCATCCTTCTTTACTTTCGTTGCCTCTTCACGGTTTCATGATACGGTTGTGTTCATGACCCATTTTCGCACAATGAGATTGGCCGCACTGATGATTCTGCTGGCCTTTAGCGGGTGCGGTTCGCGGAATGGGGAGGAAGAGAACTTTCTCCGCCTCCGGCTGAAGGATGACCCGTCCACTCTCGACCCGGCCTACATCGTGGACGTTCCGGGCGGGGCGCTGGCGGCCAAGATCTTCAACGGGCTGGTTCGTTTCGATGCGGATGGGAAGATCGTGCCCGACCTCGCCGCTCGCTGGGAGGTCACGGAGGATAGCCGGACCTACCGGTTTTTTCTGAGAGAAGGGGCGCGTTTCACCAACGGCCGGGAGGTGACGGCGGAGGATGCTGTCTTCTCCCTTCGCCGTATCCTCGATCCCGCGGTCAACTCGCCCCGGTCCTGGCTCCTGAAGGCGGTGCAGGGCGCCCCCGGCTTCATGGCCGGAGAATCGGCGGAACTGCCCGGGATCAGAGCGGCCGGTAAGAATACGGTCGAGATCGAACTGAGCGAGCCGTCCGCCCTTTTCCTGGATTTCCTGGCCATGCCCAACGCCTCCATCATCCCCCGGGAAGAGACGGAGAAACCCGGAGAGACGTTTTCGGATCATCCCTGCGGGACCGGTCCTTTCCGGCTCGTCGAGTGGGGGCACAACAACCGGATCGTCCTGGAGCGGAACCCGGATTACTTTGACGGGCCGCCGCGCCTGGCGGGGATCCTCTACCGGGTGATCCCGGAAACGCTGACCGCGGTGGTGGAATTCGAGCAGGGGAACCTCGATATCATGGAAGTTCCCCGGGCCGAGTTTGGCAAATACACGACCGAATCGCCCTGGAAAGAGATGGTCCAGAGCCGGGTCGGGCTCAACTGTTATTACCTCGGGTTTAACTGCCGGCGCCCCCCCTTCGACGATCCCCGGGTCCGTCAGGCCTTCAACTATGCGATCGATCGGGAGAAAATCATCGGCGTTCTCCTGGAGGGGGGGGCCGTCCCCGCCGCCGGCCCCGTGCCGCCGGGTCTTCTCCCGGCCCGCCCCGCCGGCTACCGGTATGACCCGGCCCGGGCCGGAGAGCTGCTGGCCCGGGCGGGGGTTGACCTCCCCCTCAGGGCCGCGTTTCTCTTCAAGGCCGACCGGGAGGTTCTCAGCATCGCCGAGGTGATCCAGGACTATCTGAAGAAGGTCGGCATCGAGCTGACCCTCGTTCAGCGGGAGTGGAGCTCGTTCAAGCAGCTGGTCGATGAAGGGGAGTTCGACATTTTCTACCTCTCCTGGTGGGGCGATTACCCGGACGCGGAGAACTTTCTTTACCCGACATTCCACTCAACCAACATCGGACCCGGGGGCAACCGGTCCCGCTTCAGCGATCGGGAGGTTGATGAGAAGCTGGCCGCCGCCGGCCGGGAAACGGACGGGGAAGAGCGGACCCGGCTGCTGACAGAGGCGGCGGAACGGGTAGCCGAGCGTGCCCCCTGGGTTTTTCTCTGGCACAAGAAGGACGTGGTGATCTGCAGTCCCCGGGTGGAGAATTACCGGATCCCGCTCATCTACAACGGGGATAAGTTCACCGGCATTCAGTTATTAATCCGACCGTGGTAGTATTTACATCAACGATTGCGGTCATTGCGAGCGCAGTGAAGCAATCTCTTGCTGTGCATAGAGTTGAGATTGCTTCGTCGCTCCGCTCCTCGCAATGACATGTCCATACAATTATGGACTGACTAATAAAATAGGGGTCGCGTCTGCCCGCGGCTGATTTCGTTCCATTTCCTAATGAGGTCTGATAGGTAATTAGCCGGGAGCAGACGTGACCCCTATTTGCGGATTGCCTAACGGGGAGGGGAGTGCTATGCTGGGCGGCATAGTGAAGTTCCGGAACGGGAACCGGGAGGCCGGCGGATGGCCATCGATCACAAGACGGTTGAAACAATCGAGCGCTTGCCCAAGGTGGAACTCCACCGGCACCTGGAAGGGTGCGTATCGGCGGAGCTCCTGCTGGAGATTGACCGGGAGTATCATATCAAGCTTCCCTCGAATAAGCTGGAGGAACTCCGTTCCCATGTCCAGATTAAAGGCCAGGCCGGAAGCTTGCGGGAGTTTTTAGAGAAATTTTTCTGGATCGGGATGGCCTTTCCCACCCTGGAGGCGATCGAGCATGTCTCCTACTGTGTCTGCCGGGACTGTGCCCGGGACAATATCCGGGTGCTCGAACTCCGGTTCAGCCCGGTCTTCATGACCCTGGAGACGCCTCACGGCTGGGAAGAACTGCTCCACGCGGTTTTGAAAGGCGCCCGGCAGGCGGAGGAAGAATTCAATATCGATGTCGGATTTATTGTTGGCATCTCCCGTTCCAACGGCCTGAAGCTCGCGCTGCGGGCCGTCAATACCGCGGCCGATTACACCGGCCTGGGAGTGGTGGGGATCGACCTCTTCGGCGACGAAGCCGCCTTCGGGCCGGAACTCTTCATCACCGCGTTCAAGGTTGCCCAGGAGAACGGCCTCAATGTCACCATCCACGCCGGCGAGGGAGGGGGGGAGACCAATATCCGGGTCGCGATTGAAACGCTGGGAGCCCAGCGGATCGGCCACGGGATCCGGATCGTCAATGATCAGGAGATGATGGCCTGGGTGCGGGACCGGGGGATACCCCTGGAGATCTGCCTGACCAGCAACGTGAAGACGAAGACCGTCCCCAATCTGCCTTCTCATCCGGTCCGGAGACTGTACGATTACGGGATCCGGATATCCCTCAACACCGACGATCCCGCCATCTGCGACACCACCTTCTCGAGAGAATTGCTGCTGGCGATGGAGTACTTTCACTTCACCCTGGATGAGATCAAGGGGCTGATGATCTCGGCGCTGGACCAGTCATTCCTGGAGCCGTACCGGAAGAAGATCCTCCGGCCGAAACTGGAGCGGGAACTGGCCGCGAGTAACTAAATTACATACAATCCATTCGTCAGCAGCTCTATATACCCACGAAAATCACGAAGGACACGAAGAATAACGGGAAACCGGATTCAATTTTCCCCGCTTTCTTCGTGTCCTTCGCGTCCTTCGTGGTATTTTTATTTTTCCTCCGGAATAATAAAAAATATCAGGCTAATATAAAAGTTACATAGTGGGGGGGAGATGTGGGCTGGGGTGTTAAAGATGTCTTTTAATTGTGCAGCCTAGTGTCACGTCTCAGAAATGTCTTGAATATTTTTGTCATTGCGAGCCGAAGCCGCGAGCGCAGCGTGGCGGGCAGCGAAGCAATCTCAATTCGTTGCAATACAATAGATTGCTTCGTCGCTCTGCTCCTCGCAATGACCGAATTATCTAATGCGATTTCCGAGACGGCACACTAGGGATGGGAACTGAAAAAACCGCCAAGACGCAGAGAACGCAAAGATGAACGGCAAAAAAACAGACCCGGATGCATCTTTGCGATCTTTGCGGCCCGGCGGTTCGGAAAAATTGCCTGGCCCATCCTATCCGCGGAAGCGCCTGAAGATCAGGGTGCCGTTGTGTCCCCCGAAACCGAAAGAGTTGCTGAGGGCGAACTCGATCTCCGCTTCCCGGGGCTGGTTGGGAACATAGTCAAGATCGCAATCAGGATCCGGGAACTCATAGTTGATGGTGGGCGGAATCAGACTGTGTTCCATCGCAAGCAGACAGGCGACGGCTTCCACCGCGCCGGCTGCGCCCAGAAGATGGCCGTGCATCGACTTGGTGGAACTGATGGGGACCCTGGAAGCGTGGCTGCCGAAGACGGCCTTGATCGCCATGGTCTCAAACTTGTCGTTGAGCGGGGTCGATGTCCCGTGGGCGTTGATGTAATCCACGTCTTCCGGGGCGATCCGGGCGTAATCGAGCGCCATCTTCATGCTCCGCGCGGCTCCTTCCCCACCGGGGGCGGGCGCCGTCAGGTGATAGGCGTCGCACGAACAACCGTACCCGGTGAGCTCCCCGTATATCTTCGCACCCCGCCGGCGGGCATGCTCCAGTTCTTCCAGAACCAGCATCCCCGCGCCCTCGGACATGACGAATCCGTCGCGCTCCCGGTCGAACGGGCGGCTGGCCTTTTCCGGGGCGTCGTTCCGGGTGGAGAGGGCTTTCATCGAACAGAACCCGGCCAGCCCGAGTTTGGTGTTCGACGCTTCCGCGCCGCCGGCCACAATCACATCGGCCAGACCATTGCGGATGCCCCAGAGCGCATCGCCGATCGAATGGGTGGCGGTGGCGCAGGCGGTCACCACGGCCAGGTTGGGGCCCTTGAGGCCGAAGATCATGGCGATCTGCCCCGGCAGCAGATTGATGATCATCATGGGCACCAGCAGGGGAGAGACCCGGCCGGGTCCTTTCTCCAGCATGATCTGGTGCTGAGTTTCAATGGTATTGAGCCCGCCGATCCCGGAACCGGCGTAAACGCCGATCCGGTTCAGGTCTTCGAGTTCGAGATCCAGACCTGAGTCCTCCAGCGCCTGCTTGGCGGCGATCACGCCCAGCTGACAGAACCGGTCCATTCTCTTCAATTGCTTCCGATCGAGGTGCTGGTCCGGGTCGAAGTTCTTGATCTCCCCGGCAATCTGGCTATCGAAGCCGGAAGGATCAAACGCCGTAATCCGGCCGATCCCGCTCCGGCAGGAAGCTAACGCATCCCAGAACTCAAACGGATTATTGCCGATCGGGGTTACGACTCCCATCCCGGTGATAACAACTCTCCGTTCGGCCATTCCTTCCTCCTTTTTTGGAAATATAAAACCTGCCCGGACCCGCCGTCGAAAAGACGGCGGGTACGGGCCGGCCGGCTAATCCGGCTATGGGGCCGGAGCCCTCAGCCACGTTCAGGACTTGGCGTTTTCTTCGATGTACTTGATGGCGGCGCCGACGGTGGTGAGCTTCTCCGCTTCCTCATCGGGGACCTCGATCTCGAAGGCCTCTTCCAGGGCCATGACCAGCTCGACGGTATCCAGAGAGTCCGCTCCCAGATCGTCAATAAAAGACGCCTCCTCGGTCACCTCTTCCGGGTTGACGCCCAGCTGCTCCACGATGATATCCTTGACCTTCTGTGTCACTTCAGACATTTTTCTTCCTCCTTTTGCAGATTAAGCCGCCGCCCCGGGCGGGGCGGGACTTCATTGACTTCGATTTCGTTGCCGACAAACTGACTTTCGTTCTGCCTGATTGCCGCTACCGTGTGAAAAGCCGATCAAAATAAATAACCTTATCGCACCTCCCTGTTGTTTAAACAAAAGCTGCATCCTGGAGGCAACATCGTAAAAAGTAGCGCCGCTAAATATGCATGCCGCCGTCAACAACTAAAACCTGACCGGTGATATAGGAAGCGCCGGGGGAGGCCAGGAAGGAAACCGCCCCGGCCACGTCTTCCGGAGTCCCCATCCTGGCCAGCGGAATCGCCCCTATCATCGCCTCCCTGATCTTCTCGGGGATCCGGTCGGTCATCTCGGTCGCGATGAACCCGGGAGCGACCGCGTTGACCCGGATGCCGCGGGGGGCCATCTCCTTCGCCAGCGACTTGGTAAGAGCGATCAGGCCGCCCTTGGAAGCCGCGTAGTTGGCCTGGCCCGCGTTCCCCATCAGCCCGATGATGGAGGCGATGTTGATAATGCAGCCGGACCGCTGTTTCATCATGCTCCTGGCGACGGCCCGGCTCAGATTAAAAGCTCCGCCGAGATTGACCGCGATCACCTGCTGCCAATCTTCCTCGCTCATCCTGATCAAGAGCGCATCACGGGTGATCCCAGCGTTGTTGACCACTATATCCACGCTCCCCCAGAGGTCAAGCACTTTATTCACCGCCTCCTCAACCGCCGAAAACCGGGAGACGTCGACCGGAAAGGCCGGTGAATTCCGCCCGGACTTCTCGATCGAGGCGGCCGTTTCCCGCGCCCCCGTTTCATCCCTATCCAGGACCGCTATGTCAGCGCCCCTCCCGGCCAGTTCGATCGCGATCGCCCGGCCGATCCCTCTGCCGGCGCCGGTGACGATGGCCTTCTTGCCTTCTAAAAACATACCTCTTCTCCCGCTCAGTAAACAGATGATTAGATACTGTGTTTCCCTCTACCCCGGCCCCTTTTTTAACAGACGATTGAATGTGATTGAATAGGATTTATGGCCTATACCCGGGCCTCTAAAGACGGTAAACGATAAAAGTGCAGACCCGGTGCCGGGCCAACCGTTTACTGATCACTGCTTACTGATTACCTGTTTTCGGTTCAACGTTCAACGTTGGACGTTCGATGTTCGACGTTCATCCCTTATTGTTACCATCTGACCAGCGACGCCGCCCAGGTCAGTCCGCCCCCGAAGGCGACCATCAGGAGCAGATCGCCCCTCTTGAGAACTCCATTGTGATCCATCTCCGCCAGGCCGACCGGGACCGTCGCCCCGGACATGTTCCCATAGCGGTCCACGTTGATGTAGACCCGCTCTTCCGGTATCTTCAGGCCCTTGGCCACCGCTTTCATGATTCTCAGGTTCGCCTGATGAGGGAGAAGCCAGTCAACATCCTGCGGGGTCAGGCCGGCCTGGCTCAGGACCCGCCGGGCGGCGGAGACCATGGAGGAAACGGCGAGCTTGAAGACCTTGTTTCCTTCCATCCGTATGTACTGCCGGCGCTGGTCAAGAATCTGGTGAGTGATCGGGCAGGCTGAGCCGCCGGCTTCCACCTGCAGAAGCGAAGAGTACGCCCCGTCGGCCCCGATATAACAGTCGACGATCTCGCCGTTAGCCGCGCCCTTGCTCAGGACCGCCGCCCCGGCGCCGTCGCCGAAAAGAACGCAGGTATTGCGATCCTCCCAGTCCGTCATCACCGAGAGCACTTCCGAGGCCGCGACCAGGGCGTGGCGGTATCTTCCCCCGCGCAGCAGCTTTTGTGCCAGCTCCAGGGCATAAATGAAACCGCAGCAGGCGGCGGAGATGTCGAAACAGGCAGCGGTCGTGTTCCCCAGCCGGGCCTGAAGCAGGCACGCGGCCGCGGGGAGCGGTGCATCGGGGGTAAAGGTGCCGAGAATGATCAGATCAAGCTGCTCCGGCTTCAGGCCGGCGCTTTTCAGGGCCTGCCGGGACGCTTGCTCGGCCATCGAGGCAGCCGTCTCTCCGGGAGCGGCAATCCGCCGCTCATTGATGCCGGTCCGGGCCAGAATCCATTCATTCGACGTGTCGACCATCTTCTCCAGGTCGGCATTGGTCAAGACTTTCTCGGGGACGTAAAAACCCGTTCCTGCAATCCCGATTTTTTCCTGGGCCATGTCTTTCTCCCTTGAAATTCGAATCTATCCTTCCTTCACTTCCGCCGCCGCTCTCCCCTTGTAATAGCCGCAGTGCGGGCAGATCCGGTGCGGAGGACGGGGACGGCGGCAGTGCGGACAGAGGACGGTCCGGGGGAGGTCGTAGGCCTTCCCCGACTGACGATTTCTTTTTCGACTCTTGCTGATCTTTCTTTTCGGAACGGCCATGGCGGTACTATCCTTTTCAGTTCTAACTCATTTGTTTTATCCTATAACCCCGCAAACGGGGAGTCTTCCCGAGCAGACTGACAGCCGCATTGTTTCTCATTCAGATCCTGCCCGCAAACGGGGCAGATCCCCCGGCAGCCGGGCTGACAGAGCGGTTTGAGCGGGAGGGCGAGAATAATATCGGTCCTGATTTCATCTGTCAAGTCGATTGTGCCCGCAGGATCGGCAACCTCTTTCTGGACGTCAAAGCCCGGAACTTTGAGCGGAAGCTCAACATTTTTCAGGCAGCGGGCGCAGGAAAAGCGGACCCGGGTCTGCAGTCTTCCCCGGACCAGAAGCAGATGCCCGACCAGATCAACATTCAATTCATAATCGATCGGCTCCCGAAATTCGGTCCCCGGATCACCGATATCAATAATCGCGGGGGATTCCTTTCCCCGCACGGTCATCCCCCCGCGCGGGACCAGCTGCAGGTTAATGATCATTGATCTCTTTGAAAGCTTCCACTACCGGGGGAGGGACAAAATGGGAAACATCCCCTCCCAGGAAAAATATCTCTTTTACCATCCGGGAGCTGATGTAGGAATACGCTTCGGCGGGCATCAGGAAGATCGTTTCCAGGTCGGGGGAAAGCTTCCGGTTGGTGAGCGCCATCTGAAATTCATACTCAAAATCAGCGACCGCCCGCAGTCCCCGGATCACAACCCGCGCCCCCCGCCGGGCGGCAAAGTCGATCAGCAGCCCCGAGAATGACTCCACCTCAACCCCGGGGAAAGAGGAAACGCACTCCTGCACCAGAGCAAGTCTTCGGGGGAGGGGAAAACACGGGGTCTTCTCCATGTTCTCCGTGACGGCAATGGTCAGCCGGGGGAAGATCCGGATGGCCCGCCGGATCAGATCCAGATGCCCGAACGTGACCGGGTCGAAGCTCCCCGCGTAGACGGCGTGGTTGCCGTTGGATTGATTCTGGCTCACGGCATTAAATCGCAATTATGCTATAAATCGTCAAGCCGGTCCGGCCATATCTCTTCGCTTGCAGCCGGCGCCAGGCGCCCGGGGGCAGGACAGGCTCCAACCCGTATAAGTGCTCGACCGCCACCAGCCCATCTTGCTGCAGGGTACCAGAACCGTCGATCCGAGACAAGATATTTTCCCCCGGGGAACCGTTCATTTCTCCGCCGGCCCGATACGGCGGGTCGGCCAGAATCAGGCCGAATCTCTCCCCACGCTCTCCCAAGCGGGCCAGCGCGGAACGCCAGTCGGCGGCCATGATCTCGCTCTCCGCCTCCCGCCCGAGGCCGGAGATATTGGCCCTGATGACTTCCAGGGCCGGGCGGTGGTTCTCCACGAAAACAACCTTCGCCGCCCCTCTGCTCAACGCTTCCAACCCCAGCGCCCCGGTCCCCGCGAAGAGATCCAGGACCCGGATCCCGGGAACCGCGCCGCCGAGGATGCTGAACAACGCCTCCCGGACCCGGTCGGCGGTCGGACGGGTTTTCTCGCCCGGAACCGACTTCAGCTTCCGGCCCTTAAATCGTCCCGCGATGATCCTCATAATAAATTAGCGCCTCCGGCGCTAATTTAGAAGAATTGGAGTGAATTGTACCTTTTAAACGTGTAACAGACTGATAATTACCCAAGAATTAGTTTGAACGCAGCTGCTCAATAAACAACGGTAAGCCCTTAGTGTAATAAAACAAAATATTTTTTCCTGGTTGCTTTTTCGCCTGTTTCGGGAGTTCAATAATTGGATCTTTCCGATTATTGAAATTCCGAAACATGAACTTAGCTTCGCAACTGTGGGAGGGCTTTCCAAGCCCGATAATCGGGGTTCATCGGGGCTCCATTCGTTCTGCGGCGGGCACCGTTCGACGTTGGGCGTTGAACGTTGAACGTTGAACGTTCATTGTTCGATGTTCATCCCTCCTTACCCCACATCCCCCAGCTCGAAGTTGTCCCCGTAGCGGCGCCGGAGACGGCGGCGGACCTCCTCCAGTCCCGGATCTTTCAGCCGGGGGTCTTTTTCGAGGAGATGAAAAGCCTGCCGGCGGGCGAACTCCATCAAACGCACATCCGCCACGATGTTCCCGATCCGGAGCTCGGGCAGCCCGGTCTGCTGGGTCCCGAAGAACTCCCCCGGTCCCCGGATCTCCAGATCCTCCCGGGCGATCAGGAAGCCGTCGTCTATATCCTTGATCGCCTGCAGGCGGCGGGCGGCATCCTCCGTCCGCGGATTGCCCTGGAGAATGCAAAAGGCGGGGTAGCGGCTTCTCCCCACCCGGCCCCGGAGCTGATGAAGCTGGGCCAGGCCGAAGCGTTCGGCGTTCTCGATCAGCATGACAGTCGCGTCCGGGATGTCGATCCCGATCTCCACCACCACCGTTGAAACCAGGATCATCGTCTTCTGGCGGCGGAATTGCTCCATCGCTTTTTGCTTCTGATCGGACGGCAGTCGGCCGTGAATCAATCCCACCGGGATGCCGGGGAAAACCCGGCTCCGCAGGTGATCGAACATTGCGACAGCGGCTTTTAACTCCAGCCCCTCCGATTCCTCCACCAGCGGGTAGACGATAAAAGCCTGCCTGCCTTCTTCCACCTGCCGCCGGATGAAGGCGTAGGCCCGGTCGAGACGGTCGGGGCTGATCCAGTAGGTCTTCACCTTTGCCCGCCCGGGGGGCATCTCGTCCAGAACCGAAAAATCGAGATCGCCATAGACGGTCAGGGTCAGGGTCCGGGGGATCGGCGTCGCCGTCATCACCAGCACGTGCGGCTGAACTCCCTTCTGTCTTAAATCCGCCCGCTGCCGGACGCCAAATTTATGCTGCTCGTCGATCACGATCATCCCCAGGTGATGAAAGGAGACGTGCTTCTGGATCAGGGCGTGCGTCCCCGCCACCACCTGAATGGTCCCCGCCGCGATCTCTTCCAGAGCCCGTCTCCGCTGCGCCCCCTTCACCCCCGACGTCAGCAGGACCGTCCGCACCCCCAGGGGGGAGAGCTCCCGATCGATGTTGGCATGATGCTGAGCCGCCAGAATCTCCGTCGGGGCCATGATCGCCCCCTGGTAGCCGCTGTCCACCGTAGTCAAAAGAGCGCAGACGGCGACCACGGTCTTTCCGGACCCGACGTCTCCCTGGAGCAGGCGGTTCATCGCCCGCGTCCCCGTCATGTCGTCCTTGATCTCCCGGACCGCCCGCTCTTGCGCCCCGGTCAGCCGGAAAGGGAGCCGCGCGATGTAGCGGTCGCGCAGGGGCGTATCGGTCGAATGGGGCAGGCTACGCACCTGCCGGGCCCGTTTCTCCCGGCGGGATCCCAGCGCCAGCTGAAGGATGAAAAATTCGTCAAGGATCAGTCGCTTGCGGGCCTCTTCCAGCGCGGAGGGATCGGACGGGTAGTGGATGTCCCTGACGGCCCGGTGGAGAGGAACAACCCGCCACCGTTCCCGGAGATCGCCGGGGAGCAGTTCGGGACAGGCAGGAAGGCACTCATCGAGGGCCCGTTCGATAATCCCCCGCAGCATCTTCTGATTCAGCCCCTCGGTCAGGGGATAGACCGGAATAATCCGGCCGGCCTGGCTGAGGCCGTCTCCTTCCGGCCCGAGCCGTTCGTATTCAGGGTTCACCATCTGGAGCGTGCGGTACCGATGCACCGGCCCGGTAAAGGCGGCCTCCTCTCCCTCCCGGAAGGTGTTTTCCAGGTAGGACTGATTGAACCAGATGCAGGATATTTTCCCGCTCCCGTCGGCAACCACCAGACGGAACACCTTTTTCCCCGATCGGGTCCTGCTCAGTTCCCGGGCCAGAATGTTACCCCTGACGGTGGCAAAGTCGCCTTCCCGGAGGGCGGCGATGGGAGATATCCGGCGGCGGTCCTGGTAATTCCGGGGGAAAAAATACAGAAGGTCCTCCACCGTCTCGACGCCCAGCCGCTGGAGAAGCATCGCCCGGCGGGGGCCGACTCCCTTGAGATACTGGACGCTGTTATGTAAAGGTGACTCCATTAATAAATTAGCTCGCTGCGCTCGCTACTTTATAATGGACCCGATTGATTCAATCGGGGTCTGTTGGTTAATTAAGATATTTTCACCGAGGCAACAATATACAAAAGCCTTTCCAACATCAGCCAACATTTGTCTTCCGGGATATGATTTTTCTGTTGGCTTACGGTAACCCACTCTGATTTTTTCGAAGAAAAAATCAGATTATTGAAATTCCGAAACAGCGAGATAACTTTATCCTTGTTTAACGTTCTTCCCTGTGCTAAACAAGGCTTCCTCAATCAACCGAAAAGGGATGACTTAATTAAGGATTATAACACCATGTCACAAGTCTGCGCAATCTGCGGGAAGCAGCCTCATTCCGGGAACAAGATCAGCCGGCGTGGTCTGGCCAAAAAGAAAGGCGGGGTGGGAAAAAGAGTGACCGGCGTCTCCCGGAGAACATTCTTACCCAACCTTCAGAAAGTCAGGGCCGTGATCGATGGCGAGGTCGTTTCCATCCGGGCCTGCACGCAATGCATCCGTTCCGGCAAGGTTGTCAAGCCTTGAATTTCCCCTTTCAGATCAACTGATGTAAAAGGGGAAATGTAAACCGGGAATGCCGAAGGCATTCTGATCCAACAGGTCCCCTGTATAGCCGGGGACGAGACCGCATCACTTCCCCCGCTTCCTCCGGTGCCAGAGGAGAAGCACCGGGCTGGCGATATAGATGGACGAGTATGTCCCCACCACCACCCCCACCATCAGCGCGAACGCGAAATCTTTGATCACCGCGCCCCCGAAAAGAAAGAGGAAAATCACCACGATCAGGGTGGTGAGCGAAGTCAGGAGCGTCCTGTTCAGCACCTGATTGATGCTGGTATTGATGATCGTCTCATCCGATTCTCCCCGCATCTCTTTCATATTCTCCCGGATCCGGACAAAGACCACGATGGTGTCGTTCAGGGAATACCCCACGATGGTGAGGAGGGCGGCGATAATCGGGATACTGAACTCCCGGATCGGGAGCAGGAAGAATCCCGACAGGAAACCGACCGTGATGATAACATCGTGAACGAGGGCCAGAACCGCTCCCAGCGCGAACTTGAACTCATTAAACCTGAACCAGATATAGGCCCCGATCGCCAGGAAGGCCAGGATAATCGCCCCCAGCGCCTGGGTTCTCAGCCGGCTCCCCACTTTCGGCCCCACCATCTCGGTGCGCTGCTCGTAGGTTTCAGGATCGAGAAGGGAGGGGAGCGCTTTCTTGATCGCGTCATCGATCTGCTGGGAAGAAGGCACGGAAGCCCGGATGATGACCCCCCTCCCTTCTCCGTACTGCTGGACCGAACTGCTTTCCAGGCCGATCCCGTTCAGGATCTCCCGGATTTTCACCGCCGGCACTTCCTCCGTGAACTGGCGCTGGATCAGAATCCCCCCGCTGAAATCGATGCCGAAGTTTTTCTCGCCGTTATAGATAAAGACGAGGATACTCCCGATCATCAGAATTCCGGAAATCAGGAATGCCGTCCGGAGTTTGCTGATGAAAGCGAAGTTCGGGTTCTTAAACATCTGGAACATCTTGAGATCGGTAAACCGCGGGCTCAGGCAGAAGAGGTCGAAAACGACCCGGGTCACCACCAGGGCGGTGAACATGCTGGCGCAGATGCCGACCGACAGCGTCAAAGCGAACCCCTTGATCGGGCCCGACATGGGAAGGAAACTGAACCCCAGCGGGTTCAAAAGGACCAGGGCGGCGATCAGAGTCGTGAGGTTGGCGTCGAAAATCGTCAGAAACACCTTCTCATACCCGGCGGAGATGGCGCGCCGGATTCTCTTCCCGGCGGCCAGTTCCTCCCGGATCCTCTCAAAGATGAGAATGTTGGCGTCCACCGCCATTCCGATGGTCAGAATGATCCCGGCGATCCCGGGGAGGGTTAACGTCGCTTTGAAGCCTTTGAAGAGGAACGGCAGCAGGCAGAGGACCCCGATGATGAAACCGACATTCAGGCAGAGAGCGAAATCGGCCACCAGACCCGCGACCAGGTAATAGATGGCCATGAAGACAATGACGATGATCAGTCCGGCCAGGGCGGCTTTGATTCCCTGCCGGATGGAGTCTTCTCCCAGCGACGGGCCGACCGAGCGCTGCTCCTTGATCATCAGCGGGGCCGGGTAGGCTCCGGCGGAAAGCTGGCTGGCCAGGAGCTTGGCGGAGTCAAGGTCAAAGTTGCCCTCGATGTATCCCTCCCCGCGCGGGATGTGGGTCCGGATCATCGGGGCCGAGAGAACATTGCCGTCAAGGATCATGGCCAGACGGCGGCCGGGAGGATTGTCATCCGCGTTGTACTGCTTGGTAATCCGCGAGAAGATCCGCGCTCCCTTGCGGTCGAACTTGAAATGAACGATCGGCTCGCCCGTTCCCCCTTTCGTCCCGAAATAAGCGGTGACCAGGCTTTCGCCGTTCAACTCGCTCTTGTCGACCAGGAGCAGGCTCTCCTCGCCAACCGTGCCGTCGGGGTTCACCTTCCCGTAGGTCTTCAGCGTGAAGCCGGGCGGGGCTTCGCCGTCCGCGATCGCCTTTTCCAGGCGTTTCTCATCGTCGTCAACCAGCTTGAATTCTAAAAATGCCTGGCCCTGAATCAGCTCCAGGGTCTGCTCCGGGTCCCTGACCCCGGGCAGCTGGATCAGGAGCTCGTTCCGGCCCTGCTTCTGGATCTCCGGCTCGGAGACGCCGAACTTGTCGACCCGGTTCCGGAGTATTTCCAGGGATCCCAGGTTGGCGGCCTGAATCTCCCGGGCGAAGTTGTCGAAAACCTGCTCGTTGTTCTCAATCTCATCTGCCTGAAGATCGTATTTATCCTGATAATGCTGCTGATAATACCTGGCCAGGCTGATACCCCGCTTTTTAACTGCTTCTTTCAAAACGTCCAGGGGTTCCCTGACCGAGCCGGCGGCCTGTTCTTCAACAGTATCCATCAGGGCGGTGAAATCTTCGTCGACGTTGTCGGCCCCTTTCCGGATCAGCGCCAGCTCATCCACCGACAGGATGACGTGCATCCCCCCGCGCAGATCAAGCCCCAGGTTCAGGTGTCCCTTGGTTTTCCGTTCGATCCGCTTGATGGCTTCCTTGTTATCCTCGCTTTCCGGGAAGTATCTGGTCAGGTCGATCCCGGAAGCCCGGACTTCCTTTTTCAAAAGCTCGATCCCGGAGATGGGGATCTTGCGTTCTTCCATCCCGTACTCGCGGTCCATCGCCTGGAGCAGCCGCTGAAACGCCTCATCCTGGTTAACCGCTTCCTTCTTCAGATACTCCCGAACGTTCAGCTCGGTCAGCGGGAAGGAAATCACGGCCAGGAGGGCGACAACCCCCAGGATAACCAGGATCTTCCATCTCAGCCCTTTTGACATTATAAATTAACTCCCTTCGGGTTTTCTTTCCACGGCGGAGACATTGCTGCGGTTGACCTCCAGCTTCACATTATCGGCCACCTTGACGATGATCGTCTTTTCCTTCACGCTGCTGATGACCCCGTGAATGCCCCCCGTGGTCACCACCAGGTCTCCTTTCTGGAGTTCCGAGACCAGCTTCTGATGCTCTTTCTGCCGCTTCTGCTGGGGACGGATCAGGAGGAAATAAAAAACGGCAAACATCAATATCAGGGGAATCAGCATCCCCCCCAGTCCGCCTTTCCCCCCTTCACCCTGCTGGCATCCCATGCCGCCGCCTTCGCCGCCTCCCGGCGCCATCGCGATTGGTATATACTGCATCATTGACCTCCTTTCAATATTTTTTCCTTGTTCTTGTATTCCTGTTTAACAGGTAAAGGCGTCGATAGTACTACAACCACCCGGTCAGCGCAACCCACAACCGTTCTTATTTTTCGCCAGAAAAATAAGACTCCAGAAACCGGTCTCTGTACTCCCGGTAGGCGCCGGTGGAGATCGCCTGCCGGACTTCTCTCATCATGGTCAGATAAAAACAGAGGTTATGCATGGTAGCCAGCCGGTGGCCCAGAATCTCTCCCGTATTAAAAAGATGCCGGATATACGCCCGGGTAAAGTTCCGGCAGGCATAACAGCCGCAAGCCCCGTCGATCGGCCGGTGATCGTCCTTGAACGCGGCGTTCCGGATGGTCATCCTCCCCCGGGGAGTAAATACCGATCCGTTCCGGCCGTACCGGGTGGGGACAGTACAGTCAAACATATCCGCCCCGTAGGCGACCTGGGTTACGATATCATCCGGGGTGCCCGATCCCATCAGATAGCGGGGCTTATTCTCCGGCAACAGGCCGGCCGTGTATTCGGCGATCTCAAACATCAGCGACTTCGGCTCACCCAGGCTCAAGCCACCGATCCCGTACCCGGCAAAACCGACCTCCTCCAGGCCGTCGATGCTTCTGGCCCGCAGGTCTTTGAATACGCTTCCCTGGACGATTCCAAACAGTGCCTGTTGCCCATCCCGGTGGGCCCGGCGGCACTGCCGGGCCCAGTTCAGGGTAAGCTCCAGAGATTTCTCCACATATCCGTATTCGCAGGGATAGGGAGGACATTCATCGAATGCCATGATGATATCCGAGCCCAGGGTCTGCTGAATCTCGATCGAACGGGTTGGAGTGAGATTGTGGAGGGTCCCTTCGATATGGTCCCGGAAGGAAACCCCGGATTCCGATATCTCCCGGAGGTCGGAAAGGCTGAAAACCTGGTAGCCGCCGCTGTCGGTCAGGATCGGTCGGTCCCAGTGCATGAAATCGTGCAGGCCGCCGGCATTTCTTATTATATCGATCCCCGGGCGAAGCCCCAGGTGATAGGTATTGCCCAGTATAATTTGCGCCCCCAGATCTTTCAGTTCCTCCGGGGTCATGGTCTTGACCGTCGCCTGGGTTCCGACCGGCATGAAGCAGGGGGTATCCACATCACCGTGCTCCAGTTTCAGCTTCCCCACCCGGGCAGCGGTATTTTTATCTTTTTGTAAGACCTTAAATCTCATAAAAGCCTTCAGCGCAGCTTCTCTGAACCGCCGGGACCCCAGTGACAGAAGGGACACCAGGGCTCAAGAAAAACAAAGATTTATAAAATATTAAATTATCAGCATGGCATCGCCGTAACTGTAGAAACGATACTTCTCCCTGATCGCCTCCCGGTACGCCTCCATGATTGTCTCTCTCCCAGCCAGGGCAGAAACCAGCATGAGCAATGTTGAGCGGGGGAGGTGGAAGTTGGTGATCAGGTTGAAATCATTCCTGAAACGGTAGCCGGGGTAGATGAAGATACCGGTTGCGGCCGCCCCGTGTTCCACCCTCCCGTCCTCCCGGGTGCCGCTCTCCAGGGCACGCACGGTCGTGGTGCCCACCACCCAGAAACGTCCCCGGCGGGAGTTGATCCGGTCCGCGGTCTCCAGGCTTATCTCATAATACTCTTCATGCATCCGGTGCTCTTCCACCAGGTCGGCCTTGACTGGCTGGAAGGTGCCGTAGCCCACGTAGAGCGTCAGACAGACGATTTCCACGCCCTTATTCCTGATTCCATCCAGGAGTTCCTCAGTAAAATGGAGCCCGGCGGTCGGAGCGGCGACAGCGCCGGGTCGATGGGAGAAGACCGTCTGGTATCTCTCCCGGTCCATCCGGCGCATTTCCTCCGGATAGTTTTCCGGGTCACGTTTGATATACGGCGGCAGCGGCGGCAGCCCGATCTTTTCAACGGCTTCGAGAACGCTGCCGGCCCCGGGAAAATCGATAACGACCATCCCTCCCGACCGCTCCCGGATCACGCCGACGATCCCTTCTCCGAAATCGATCTCCGTCCCCGGCCGGGACCGACGGGCGGGTCTGATCAGGGCGTTCCATCCGCTTTCATCCGCCGGCTGCAGGAGCAGGACCTCCACCCTCCCCCCCGTGGGGATTCTCCGGCCGTAGAGCCGGGCGGGGATGACGCGGGCATTATTGAGAACCAGCAGATCCCCCTTGGAAAAATATTCCAGAAGGTCGGGGAATTGACGATGCTCAACCCCGCCGGTCTTTCGATTCAAGACCATCAGGCGAGCATCTTCTCTCTTCCCGGGAGGATGCTGGGCGATGAGTTCGGTGGGAAAATCGTAATCGAAATCAGCTGTCTTCATTGTTTTAAATTTTTCCCGGGAAATTTAAAACGCTCGTACTCGCTGTAGAGACATCCGCAGTACTGCTGCTTATAGAGACCATATCGCTCGGTCAGGTCCCAGTGCTCCTTCCATCCTTCCCGGAAATCCCGGTAGAGGAATTCGATCCCTGTCTCCCGGGAAACGTCTTCGGCAATCTTCCTGGCCAGCTCATGCTTCTGCTGCTTGCTGATCAATAAAGTGGTTGTAAACGCATCGTACCGCCCCTTCCGGGCAACCGCGGTGGTCTGCCTCAGACGCAGATAATAACAGTAGCGGCAGCGGGCAGCCTCCCGGAAGGCCGTCAGGCGGAAGAACTCTTCCATATCGTAACGGGGGGCAAAGATTACCTTCACGCCCGTCTTCTCCGCGTACCCGCCGACGGCTTCTTTGCGCTTCAGATATTCCCGGTAAGGGTGAATGTTGGGGTTGTAGAAATAGCCGTCAACCTGATGCCCTTCTTCGGAGAGAATCTTGAATGGATAGGTGGCACAGGGCCCGCAGCAGATGTGGAGTAAGATCCTCATAACATTAAAAAATGGAGATCAGATAATCAGTAGGGAGTTGATCAGGAAATACATAAGAAGGTTATCGGATGATCAGGAAATCAGCAGGCAGATTATCGGGGTATTAAGGTTATCAGTCAGGGGGGCTCGCAATCTGATCACCTGATCTTCCGGTATCCCTTCCAAGGATATCAGATGATCAGGAAATCAGTAGGCAGATGATCAGGGTATAAGGTTATCAGGCAAGGGGGCCTCGCAATCTGATCACCTGATCCTCCGGTATCCCTCCCACTGATACCCTGATCACCTGATATCCCTTCCTTAGGTATCCCTCCCACTGATATCATGTTTTCCTGATACGCTATCTTCCCCTCTTTACAACAACTCACCCTGAGAACCCCGGGGCAGTTTTATCTCCAGGTGGCGGTAGGCGAGAGGTGTGGCGCAGCGTCCGGTGCGGGTGCGCTTGAGGTAACCCTGCTGAATCAGGTACGGTTCGTACACTTCGGCCAGGGTGTCTCCTTCTTCGCCGATGGCAACGGCGATGGTCTCGATTCCGACCGGTCCCCCCTCAAACTTCCGGATGATCGTTTCCAGGATGCGCTTGTCCATCTCATCGAGGCCTTTCTCATCGACGTCCAGCATGCTGAGCGCCCGGTGGGCGATCTCCGGGGTGATCTTATTATCCGCCCTGACCTGGGCGTAATCTCTCCCCCGCTTGAGAAGGGAATTGGCGATCCGGGGCGTACCCCGCGAGCGACGGGCGATCTCCCAGGCGCCATCCCCGGTAATCTCGACCTGGAGAATACCGGCCGCGCGGAGCACTATCTCCTTCGGTTCTTCCGGCCGGTAAAAATCCAGCCGGTTGACCAGGCCGAAACGGTTCCGGAAAGGCGCCGTCAGCAGACCGTACCGGGTGGTCGCGCCAACGAGGGTGAAATGAGAGAGATTGAGACGCACCGAGCGGGCCGACGGGCCCTGATCGATCATGATATCGATCACGAAATCCTCCATGGCCGGGTAGAGATATTCCTCCACGATATGGGTCAGGCGATGAATCTCGTCAATAAACAGGATATCCCCGGTCTTCAGATTGGTTAAAAGGCCCGCCAGGTCTCCCGGTTTTTCGATGGTGGGCCCCGAGGTGGTTTTGATATCACAATTCATCTCCGAGGCGATGATATAGGCAAGGGTGGTCTTGCCGAGTCCGGGCGGCCCGAAAAAGAGAAGATGATCCAGAGGTTCGTTCCGCCCCCGGGCGGCCTGGAGCGCGATCTGGAGCCGGTCCTTGATCTTTTCCTGCCCGGTGAACTGATCAAAGGCGGACGGCCGCAGCTGGCGATCGAGCGAGGCATCATGCTCTTTCAAGGTCTGATTGATAAACCGATCTGACATCGAATTTGGGATTTGTGATTTGTAATTTATTTGTTATTTGGAATTTGTGATTTGTAATTTATTCCCATTAATCGCATTAACGTATTAGTTAATAAGTATCAATCACTGTGTTCTATAAGTACTTGAGAGCCCCTTTTAACAACCTCTCCACCGGCCAATCCGGTTCAGAGCCGGCCAGCGCCCGGCTCAATGCCTGCTGAGCCGCCGACTGCCGGTAACCGAGAGAGAGGAGCGCCCGCATCACGTCGGCGATTTTATCCTCGGCCCCCTCGAGGCCGGCCTTCCCCGCCGCTTTTCGGAGACGGGGGAGGAGTGTGATTTTATCCTTCAATTCGAGAATCAACCGTTCCGCGGTTTTTTTCCCGATTCCATGGATCGTAGAGAGGAGGTCAACGTCACCGGATACGACCGCCGTCTGGAAGGCGGAGACCGTGATCCCGCCGAGCACTCCGAGAGCTACTTTCGGTCCTATTCTCGAAACACCGAGAAGCATTCTGAAGAGCTCCCTCTCCTCCCCGGTGGCGAAACCGTAAAGGGTTTGCTCATCTTCGCGAACGTACAGGTGGGTCAGAATGGTTAATTCCGTTTCGGGAACCGGGAGTCGTTCAAACGTGCTGACCGGGATGAGGAGGCGATAGCCGGTATTATTTACCTCCACAACGGCGTAATCAGGAGCCGAGCTGACCAGTGTGCCTTTCAGATACTCGATCATAAATAACTAAGCTCCGCAACTTTTTTGACAGGACGATTTGGGGACAGGACGATTACCCCCAACCTCACCCCCTTTTTAGCAGGACGATTATACGGCAGGACTATTAATTATAAGGGTTTTATTTTGTCTGAATTATTTATCCTTCATCGTACTGTCGATAAATCGTCCTGCTTATACTCAGGAGAACATTAAATAGTACACATGTCATTGCGAGGAACGAAGTGACGAAGCAATCTTAGCCAATTTAAAAACAAGAGATTGCTTCGCTCCGCTCGCAATGACCATCACAAAAGATGTAATCTATTTAATGTTCTTCTTAGTAAGTCGATTATTTAAATTCCGAACACCTTATTTTTCCGCAGGAAAAATAGTATCGTGAAAGTACGTAATCCCCAGGGCCAGGGCGTCCGAAACATCGAATGGAGTGGGGAGCGCATCCAGTTTCAGCAGGACCTGAACCATTTTCTGGACCTGTCTTTTATCAGCCGCGCCGTTCCCGACCACGGCTTTCTTTACCCGTCGGGCGGCATAGGTGGAGACCGGGATATCCCGCCGGGCCGCGGCCAGACTGCACACACCCCGTACCTCTCCCAGGGTTAATGTCGATCTGATGTTCTTATGATAAAAGACGTCTTCGAGAATAAATCTCCGGGGATGGTACCGCTCAATCAGTCCTTCTATTGCGGAGTGGATACGGGCCAATTTTTCCGCCGAAGTCTTCAGCCCCTTGCCGGTAATTGTACCGGCAGCCAGGAGAATTATATCTTCGCCCCGTTTCTCGAGAACGCCATAGCCGGTCACATTGATTCCAGGGTCAACGGCGATGATGCGAAGGGCATTAGGGGTCACGGTTTCTCCCTGAAGGTTTCCATCTATTCCAACTCGGCAAGAATCTCCTCGGGGATATCACAGTTTGAATAGACATTCTGCACATCGTCATGCTCTTCCAGCTCTTCGAGAAGTCCGAGCACCCGGCGGGCGTCATTCCCCTTGACGGGAACTTCATTGGTGGGGATCTCGGTGACCTCTCCGTGACTGATCTGATACCCGTTCTCCAGCAGAGTGCTCTTAACCGCTTCGAAGTCAGACGGATCGGTATAAATTTCGAAACCGTCTTCCTCGGCTTTGAAGTCTTCCACCCCCGCATCCAGGACCAGAGAGAACAGCGCTTCCTCATTGACGCCGGAGGCGCCCACAGTGATAAAGCCTTTCTTCTCGAACAGATATGACACGCTTCCCGGGCCGGCAATGCTCCCCCCCTTTTTATCAAAGATGTGCCGGATCTCGGCGACGGTCCGGTTCTTGTTGTCGGTCAGCCCCCGGATCAGGATGGCAACGCCTCCCGGGCCGTATCCTTCATACGCGGTTTCTTCGTAACTGGCGCCGGGAAGCTCGCCGGTGCCTTTTTTAATGGCCCGTTCGATATTCTCCACCGGCATGTTGGCGTCACGAGCAGCCTGCACCACGGCCCGCAGCTGCGAATTGGCGTCGATCTCCCCGCCCCCGCGGCGGGCGGCCACGGTGATCTCTTTCACCAGCTTGCTGAAAAGCTTGCCGCGTTTCGCGTCCTTCGCTCCTTTCTTGTGCTTGATACTCGCCCACTTTGAATGACCGCTCATTTGTTCCTCCGGAACAGTTTTAAGTGTAAAGTTTAAAGTGTAAGGTGTAAAGAATTCGCTTCTCTTGGCATTTAGACAGCAGCAGCAATCTTTACACTTTACACTTATCAGTCAGTCCATAATTATATGGACATGTCATTGCGAGGAGCGAAGCGACGAAGCAATCTCAACCCCATGCGCGGCAAGGGATTGCTTCGCGTAGTCTACCCCGATTTATCGGGGCTCGCAATGACCGCAATCGTTGATGTAATTACTATAACGGTCGGATTAATAACACTTAATACATCCACACATCGCACATCCCCCCTCCTCCCGCGCCGGCGCGGGAGGAGGGGAGTGGTTTAGGAGAGATAGCAAAATAGTCACCAGTCATATCTCCCTCGACGCAGGGTCGTTGGTGGATAAAAAAAATTTCAAAGAACTAAAGTGTTACCAATAATCCAGATATCGCGGCTTTCGGTGTTACTGTTTTGGATTTGGAATTTTGGTCATTTGAAATTATTTTAGGATTTAGATATTATGATTTAGGATTTTAAAGCTTACGAGCTTGGCGAGCAAGCTCTACCCCTCTTCTTCCTTCTCATTTTTGGTCAACGCGATTACCTTCTGAGAGATCGTGGCAGGAACTTCCTCATACCTCTCGAACTCCATCGTGAACACCCCCTTGCCCCCGGTCAGCGATCGGAGTTCCGGGGTATACTTCAACATCTCCGCCATCGGCACCTGAGCCTGGACGATCTGGCGGGAGCCGTCGGGCGTCATCCCCAAAATGCGGCCGCGCCGGGAGTTCAGGTCGCCGGTGATGGCCCCCATGTACTCGGTGGGGACGGTGATCGAGACATTCATTATCGGCTCCATCAGAACCGGCTGGGCGCTCCGGGCACATTCCTTGAAGCCCTGGCGCCCCGCGATCTGAAAGGCGATGTCCTTGGAATCAACCGGATGGGTCTTGCCGTCATAAACGGTGGCGATGACATCCATCATGGGGTAACCGGCCAGCACCCCGCTTCCCATGGCGCTCAAATAGCCTTTCTTGACGCTCTGGACCAGCTGAGCCGGTATGTGGCCTCCCACTACCGCATCGGAGAAAAGCAGCTTCCCCCCCCAGGGGAGCTCAATCAGCTCTCTTTTCGCCTTGCCTTCCGCGTTTTCCGCCCCGGTGGTGTAAGGCTGAACGTGCATCCAGACCTCGGCGAACTGCCCCGCGCCGCCGGTTTGTTTCTTGTGGCGGTACTTGGTCTCCCCCTTTCCCCTGATCGTTTCCTTGTAAGCGACCCGGGGCGTTCTCAATTCGACATCGACATTGAAGATCTTGCTGAGCCGGTTGACGACGATCTGGATCTGGACCTCGCCCATCCCCGAGAGAACGTACTCTTTCGTCAGCGGGTCGAGGCGCCCCTTCAGGGTCGGATCTTCGTCGATCAGCTTGTGAAGCCCCTCGGCGATCTTGTCCTCGTCCCCCCGGTTCCTGGCGTAGACCGCCATCAGGGCGGTCGGCGAAGGAAAACGGAGCGCAGGAAACTGGCAGCTCTGCCCCGGCGCGCAGAGGGTGTCTCCGACCGACGTCTCCTTGAGCTTGGTCAGGGCGATGATATACCCGGGTATCGCCTGGGGGATTTTAATCTGCTCCTTGCCCCGGAGGACGAAGAGATGGCTGACCCGCTCCTTGTGGCCGCTGGTGGAATTGAAGACCTCCGACTCCGCCGGAAGACAGCCTGACCAGACCCGGATGTACGACAGCTGCCCGACAAAAGGATCGTTGACGCTCTTGAAGACCCGGGCGCAGAAAGGAGCGTCTTTTCCGGGGGACATCCTGTCGTCTCCGACGGTTATCTCCCCCCGATCAGCCGGGGAGGGGAAGAGATCGCAGAAGCTCTGGAGCAGCTCATCCACCCCGACGGCGGTCAGGGCGCTGCCACAGAAGACCGGGCAGACGCCGCCGCGGGCGAAAGCGGCCCGGAAACCATCCCGGATTTCCGCCGGCTCCAGGGTTCCGTTCTCCAGGTATTTCTCGATCAGGCTGTCCTGCGTCTCCGCGGCCGCTTCCATGATCTTCTCCCGGAAACCGTTGATTTGATCCCTCAAGCCGGCGGCGGCGGTATCCCCGGCCTTGCCGTCGAGGAGCCCGCACACCGTCGTGAAGGAGGAGTGATCCCCGCCGGGAAGGCATACCGGAAGCACGGGCGCCCCCAGTTCATCCCGGATGGCGGCCAGCGCTTTCGAGAACTGGGAATTCTCCCGGTCAAGCTTGTTGACAAAAAAAGCGACCGGCAGATTCCGGGAACGGGCCTCTTCCCATATCCGCCGGCTGCCGGTGTCGATCTCCCCCGTTCCGTCCACCACAATCAGAACGCTGTCCACCACTTCCAGGGCCACGACGACCTCTCCCCAGAAATCCATGTATCCCGGCGCATCCAGCAGAAAGAGATTCTTTCCCGCGACGGCACAGTTCAGGGGCGTGGTGCGCACGCTGCCTTTACGGGCCTTCTCCTCCTCATCGGTGTCCGAGATCGAATTCCCTTCATCGACGCTGCCCTGCCGGCTGTTGGCCCCGGCCTTGTACATCAGGGCGTCGGCCAGGGTGGTCTTGCCGCAGCCGTTGCCGCCGAAAATCCCGATGGTCCGGACGTCCTTCACTTCATAATCAGCCATGGTCTTAACCTCGAAGATAGCCCTCGATAGTCCAGGCATAGTTAGAAACGGATTGAAATAAGTGCCTAAAGTTCAAAGTGCCTAAAGTGCCTAAAGTTAAAACTGCCCGCCGTGACTCTTGGCCGGGCGGGCCGGAACCGCCGGCGGAGCAATACTATAATTACCGCAAGGAATGCCGAAGGCATTCCGATCCGGCAAGTCCCGGAGCGAAGCGACTGGACGATACTACATCTGTTCCATTCACGCCCGCCCCAGGTATTCGCCGGTTCGGGTGTCGATCTTTATCTTCTCCCCCTCTCGGATGAAAAGCGGAACATTCAGCTCGAGGCCGGTCTCCATCCGGGCCGGCTTGCGGACATTGGTGGCGCTGTCCCCCTTCAGTCCTTCCGGCGCGGCGGTCACCGTCAGCGCCACGCTGGAGGGGAGTTCCAGCTGAATCGGGACATCCTCGTCGCTGCAGACCAGGTCATACTCGGCTCCCTCGACAATGTAATCCTGAGCAGATCCGACCAGGTTCTCATCGACCGTGACCTGATCAAATGTCTCGGGGTCAACAAAGACATAACCCGGCCCGTCCCGGTAGCTGTACTGCAGCTTCTTCCTGGTCAGTGAAACGATCTCCACCGGCTCGGTGGACGAGAACCTGACCTGGGAAGAGCGGCCGTTCCGCAGATTGCGCAGAACCGCCTGAACATACGCGCCGCCCTTGCCCGGCTTGACCCGATCGAGGTCGAGGACCAGGCAGATATCGTCGTTATAACGGACGGCATTCCCCCGTTTCATATCGTTGGCGATGGCCATATAAGTTAGCGCCTCCGGCGCAACTTGGTGTAAAGTTTAAAGTGGAAAATGTAAGGGATCTTTACACTTTACACCTGACACTTTACACAGCTGTATTGAAATTCCGAAGCAGCAAGTTAGCGCCTCCGAAGCTGCTAATGATATTATTTTTGCACAGCAAAAATAATAACTCAGCCTTTCACCGCCACCTCGAACCCCTCCCGGACCGGGGCTTCGCGGTAGAGCGGGTAGGAGGCGCGCTGCTCGAGATAGAGATTTACCTCCTCGCTCGCCTCGGCGTCCTTCCTGCTCTCCCAGATGGTGACGGAAATCGCTTTCGATCGTTCCCGGTCGATGAGCAGGTAAAAGTTCCGGTACCCTTTCTGAACCTTGATCTCGGGGTTGATATACTCCTCGTACAGCTCCCGGAACTCGTCGATCTTATCCGGCTTGATCGAGATCGTAATAAGCTGGGCGTACATATGATACCCTCCCCTTATAAATTAGCGCCTCCGGCGCTAATTTAGAAGAATTTGGAGTGAATTGTACCTTTTAAACGTGTAACAGACTGATGATTACCCAAGAATTAGTTTGAATGTAACTGCTCAATAAACAACGGTAAGCCTTGAGTGTAATAAAATAAAACAAAATATTTTTTCCTGGTTGCTTTTTCGCCTGTTTCGGGAGTTCAATAATCGGATCTTTCCGATTATTGAAATTCCGAAACAGGCACGTTAGCTCACGCATTAGATACTACAAAGCATACTCTCACGTCAATAAAACAAACGTACGGGCGGCACGTGGTGGAGAAAAAAGCAGGACTTCCGTTACATAAAAAAACCAGATAGACGAATCTATCCGGGAAAAAAGATTACTACAGCCACAGTTTAAGAGAGAGAGACTGTGTAACAGTTTAATCATGTTCTGATTATCTGCTCGTGCTCCTCCACTTTTTCGCCTATCGTATCTAACTTTTGATCTATTTTGCCTATTTGCTCTTGCAAATTTTTTGCCACCAAATTAAGTTTTAGCTCAGTTTCCCGATTAAGCTCCCGAGCCTCTTCCCTCACTTCACCGATGTCCCTCCTTAAAACTTGATGGCCCTCCAAGATCACATCAAATTTCCGGTCCATATGTTCCATGAGCACTTCAAATCTTTCTTTTTCATCCGGCACAGCTTTATTTCCTTTTGTTATTTATCGGCAATTATTATGGCTTAAACTTAAAATTTTAACAAGATATTTTTAATCGGACATAAAATAAGGGAGTGATTGCGCATTTTCGAAGAAAATGCGCAAAAAAATAGCCCCGCGGCAACCTACTCTCCCCCCCAGTCTCCCGGGAAGTACCATCGGCTCAGAAGGGCTTCACGACCGTGTTCGGGATGGGAACGGGTGTTTCCCCTTCGATATGGCCACGGGACTAATTTTTTCGCTTCGCGAAAAAATTATTGTTATCTCAAGCCAACAATTTCTCCACGAAGCACAAATAAATTAAGGTCAGTATCTTGTCTGTTAACTACTTCAAAAAGCTTCGGCGGGGATCTTAAACTATTTTATTTATCCCTCCCCGGAACGAACGTTCCGGGGAGGGAAAATAAAATATACTGGTCAAGCCGATCGGCGGATTAGTACAGGTAAGCTGAATGCGTCGCCGCACTTACACTCCCTGCCTATCAACCTGGTAGTCTTCCAGGTGCCTGATGGGGATATTTCATCTTGGAGGAGGCTTGGCACTTAGATGCTTTCAGCGCTTATCCTTTCCGAACGTAGCTACCCAGCACTGCCGTTGGCACGACAACTGGAACACCAGCGGTTCGTCAATCCCGGTCCTCTCGTACTGGGGACTGATCTCCTCAAATATCCTACGCCCGCAACGGATAAGGACCGAACTGTCTCACGACGTTCTGAACCCAGCTCGCGTACCACTTTAACCGGCGAACAGCCGGACCCTTGGGACCTTCTCCAGCCCCAGGATGTGATGAGCCGACATCGAGGTGCCAAACCGGGCCGTCGATGTGAACTCTTGGGCCCGATAAGCCTGTTATCCCCGGAGTACCTTTTATCCGTTGAGCGATGGCCCTTCCACATGGAACCACCGGATCACTAAGGCCTGCTTTCGCATCTGCTCGACCTGTCGGTCTCGCAGTCAAGCACTCTTGTACCTTTGCGCTCTGCGCACGATTGCCGACCGTGCTGAGAGTACCATTGCGCTCCTCCGTTACACTTTGGGAGGAAACCGCCCCAGTCAAACTGCCCACCAGACACTGTCCCCCGTTGTTGCGGGGTTAGAATTCCACTACAGTAAGGGTGGTATTTCAAGGGTGGCTCCACCGGGGCTAGCGCCCCAGCTTCATAGCCTTCCACCTATCCTACACATACCGCACCGAAATCCAATATCAAGCTGCAGTAAAGGTTCACGGGGTCTTTCCGTCCTGTTGCGGGTAGGCGGCATCTTCACCGCCACTACAATTTCGCCGAGTCCCTCGTTGAGACAGCGCCCAGATCGTTACGCGATTCGTGCAGGTCGGAACTTACCCGACAAGGAATTTCGCTACCTTAGGACCGTTATAGTTACGGCCGACATTCACTGGGGCTTCGGTTCAGAGCTTCTCCTTCGAATAATCTCCGGATAACTCCTCTCCTTAACCTTACAGCATTGGTCACGCGTCAGTCTCTATACATTGTCTTGCGACTTGGCAGAGACCTGTGTTTTTGTTAAACAGTCGCCTGGGCCGATTTTGTGTCTGTCATTCCAGCTCCGCATGTAAAATGCCTCACCGAATTGACAACCCCTTCTTCCGAAGTTACGGGGTCAATTTGCCGAGTTCCTTAACGAGGGTTCTCTCGCGCGCCTGAGGATACTCTCCTCACCCACCTGTGTTGGTTTACGGTACGATTACCCGGCTCGCTCGCTAGAAGATTTTCTCGGTAGCAGGCACCAGCCGCTTCGCCCGCGCCGTAGCTTGGGCTCGCATTCGCTTCTCGGAGTTATGCCCCCCGGGATTTTCCTCGGGGAACCTCCTACCGGCTTAGACCTGGACTTCCAATCCCAGGCCGGCAGTGTTTTGGCCTCCTACGTCCCTCCATCACTCTCTCCCCGACAAGTCGGGGAATCGCGAGTCAGGTAGTACAGGAATATTAACCCGTTGCCCATCGGCTTCGCTTTTCAGCTACGCCTTAGGGGTCGACTAACCCTGGGAGGACGAGCCTTGCCCAGGAAACCTTGGGTTTTCGGCGTTGCGGATTCTCACCGCAATTATCGCTACTCATGCCGGCATTATCACTTCCATACCGTCCACTGCTTGCGCCCCGGCAAAACCGGGGACCCTTCCGGGCCCGCTTCATCCAGTATGGAACGCTCCTCTACCAATTAAACAGTTCAAACAGTTTAAACCGTTCAAACCGTTCAATTCCGTAGCTTCGGTAATGGACTTGAGCCCCGATCATTTTCGGCGCGAAATCACTCGACTAGTGAGCTATTACGCACTCTTTAAATGATGGCTGCCTCTAAGCCAACATCCTAGCTGTCTTCGTGACTTCACTTCCTTTTTCACTTAGTCCACATTTAGGGACCTTAGCTGACGGTCTGGGCTGTTTCCCTTTCGACCACGGAGCTTAGCCCCCGTAGTCTGACTCCTGCAATAAGGTGCATCGGTATTCGGAGTTTGATTGGTTTTGGTAAGCTGGTAGGCCCCCTAACCCATTCAGTGCTCTACCCCCGATGTCCATTTTGCAAGGCTAGCCCTAAAGCTATTTCGAGGAGAACCAGCTATCGCCGAGTTTGATTAGCCTTTCACTCCGACCCACAGGTCATCCAATAGCTTTTAAACGCTAACTAGTTCGGTCCTCCAGTGCGTGTTACCGCACCTTCAACCTGCCCATGGGTAGATCACTCGGTTTCGGGTCTACTCCATACAACCATATGCGCCCGTTTAAGACTCGGTTTCCCTGCGGCTCCCCCCGTTATCGGGGTTAACCAAGCTGCATAGAGTAACTCGCCGGCTCATTATGCAAAAGGCACGCCGTCATCCGCCGTCGCTAAAGCTATGGCGGACTCCGACCGCTTGTAAGCAAATGGTTTCAGGTTCTATTTCACTCCCCTTGTAGGGGTTCTTTTCACCTTTCCCTCACGGTACTCGTTCACTATCGGTTGCCAGACCGTATTTAGCCTTGGATGGTGGTCCACCCGGGGTCATACGGAGTTTCACGTGCTCCGTACTACTAGGGAGAGCAGACAGAAAAGGTTATTCTCTTTCGTCTACGGGACTATCACCCTCTGTGGTTGTTCTTCCCAGAACATTCAACTAAAGAATAACTTTGTAACTTTTCCTCCGGTCTCCAGACCGGAACGTCTGCTTCCCGCAACCCCCTGCCGGCAACGCCTGGAGGCTTGACACCGGCACGGTTTTGGCTCTTCCCTGTTCGCTCGCCGCTACTGGGGGAATCTCGGTTGATTTCATTTCCTCAGGGTACTAAGATGTTTCAATTCCCCTGGTATCGCCCCCCGCGCTTTCGCTCGGGGTTCCCGGACATTACTCCGGGAGGGTTTCCCCATTCGGAGATCCCCGGATCTGCGCTTGTTTGACAGCTCCCCGGGGCTTATCGCAGCCAACCGCGTCCTTCATCGCCTTCTGGCACCAAGGCATCCACCATTTGCCCTTAGTAGCTTGACCAGTAAATAATAATTTACCGATCTGCCTCGACTTCTTGCAGTACTCAAGACTTCCCGGAGGACAGACACTGCTCCCCCGGAATGCCTCAAGACCCTGACCTCAATTGTCAAAGAACATAAAATTTTTCCGTACCGGAAAAATTTTATTAATAAAATGGAGCTGAGGGGTTTCGAACCCCTGACCTCAGGCTTGCAAAGCCCGCGCTCTCCCAGCTGAGCTACAGCCCCTTAAAATTTTTTCCGAAGAAAAAATTTTAAGGACACATTACCATACCAGACATTTAATCAAAAGAGCAAATATCCAACAATACTTCGCATCAGTCCACTCAGACATGGGCCTGAGTGGACTCGAACCACTGACCCCTGCGTTATCAGCACAGTGCTCTAACCACCTGAGCTACAGGCCCTTATTTTTTTGCTCCGCAAAAAAATAATGTGTAGCGCCTTCGTCGCTACCAATTCTAATTCAAGGCGTTGATCTCAATTATCAAATCTTTATATAGATCCCGCTGAATATATTTTTTATTACGACGCAAAGCGTCGTAATCGCCTTTTTATTTCCTCCGCCGTTTTCCCTTGGAAAACGGCGGAGGAATATAAAAAGAATGGCAAGACGGGTCCAGCACGGAAGCCGTTGCTACTCTTTAAAGGAGGTGATCCAGCCGCACCTTCCGGTACGGCTACCTTGTTACGACTTCATCCTAGTCACCACACATACCTTGGGCGCCTTCCTCCCCATACAAATTAATGTGCGGGGTTGGTACAGCGACTTCGGGTACACGCAGCTTCCGTGATGTGACGGGCGGTGTGTACAAGGCCCGGGAACGTATTCACGGCGCCGTAGCTGATGCGCCATTACTAGCGATTCCAACTTCATGGAGTCGAATTGCAGACTCCAATCCGAACTGGGGCCGGTTTTCTGGGATTGGCTCCCCCTCGCGGGTTGGCGACCCTCTGTACCGGCCATTGTAGCACGTGTGTAGCCCAGGGCATAAGGGCCATAATGACTTGACGTCATCCTCACCTTCCTCCCCGTTACCGGGGCAGTCTCCCTAGAGTTCCCCTCCTGCTTACGCAGAAGGCTGGCAACTAAGAACGAGGGTTGCGCTCGTTGATGGACTTAACCAAACACCTCACGGCACGAGCTGACGACAGCCATGCAACACCTGTGCAGCACCCTCGAAGGCTTCCCCCGTTTCCGGGGGCGTGCAGCTGCATGTCAAGCCCTGGTAAGGTTCTACGCGTTGCGTCGTATTAAACCACATGCTCCACCGCTTGTGCGGGCCCCCGTCAATTCCTTTGAGTTTTAGCCTTGCGGCCGTACTCCCCAGGCGGTGCACTTAACGCGTTAGCTCCGGCACACCCCTTAAAAAGGAATACACCAAGTGCACATCGTTTACAGCGTGGACTACTGGGGTATCTAATCCCATTCGCTCCCCACGCTTTCGCATTTGAGTGTCAGTTTCAGAATAGAGAGCCGCCTTCGCCGCTGGTGTTCTTCTCGATATCTACGCATTTCACCGCTACACCGAGAATTCCACTCTCTTCCTCTGAACTCAATCCCGATAGTTCTCTGATTCTTGTCTGCGTTGAGCGCAGATATTTCACCCAGAGCTTATCGAGACACCTACATGCCCTTTACGCCCAGTAAATCCGAACAACGCTCGCCCTCTCCGTATTACCGCGGCTGCTGGCACGGAGTTAGCCAGGGCTTCTTCTCCCGGTACCGTCAGGGCGCCCCATTATTCATAGAGCGCGTTTTCTTCCCGGATGAAAGGAGTTTACAACCCGAAGGCCTTCATCCTCCACGCGGCGTCGCACCGTCAGGCTTTCGCCCATTGCGGATAATTCTCGACTGCAGCCTCCCGTAGGAGTCTGGGCAGTGTCTCAGTCCCAATGTGGCTGACCATCCTCTCAGACCAGCTACCCATCGAAGCCTTGGTAGGCCGTTACCCTACCAACAAGCTAATAGGACGCAAGTTCATCCCCAACCGACATATTCCGCAAGCGGAACACATCTTTAATCCCGTCACGATGCCGTGTCGGGACCACATGCGGTATTAGCGCCTCTTTCGAGGAGTTATTCCACAGTTGGGGGTAGATTACTTACGCGTTACTCACCCGTTCGCCACTGTCCTCCCGCTCCCTTCCGCCGAAGCTTCCGTTCGCAGGATTCTCGTTCGACTTGCATGCCTAATCCACGCCGCCAGCGTTCGTTCTGAGCCAGGATCAAACTCTCGATCAATGATTAAGAATTGATCCGGCTTCCGTACTGGAGCCCGTCTTACCATTCAATTGTCAAAGAACAAAAAAAATGCATCCGCAGATGCATCGATGAATACCTGCGAAGAAATGTGGTGCTGCTTACATTGTAAAGGAACACCTCAATTTCATCAGCTTGCCATTACCATATACCACGAGGCGTCGTCTGTCAAGAGGAAAATGAAATTATTTTTTCGGGATATCACCCAGCCAGCGCGATCCGGCAAAAATGCCGTTTGCCCAGCTTGAGAACGTCATTAGCTTTGACCGCGATCAGGGCCTCGTGTTCAACTATTTTTTCTCCGTTTAAACTGACCGCTCCCTCCTTGATCTTCCGGCGGGCCTCCGCGTTGCTGGAGACCAGCGATGCCTTCCGGAGCAGGGTTACGATGTTGATCATGCCTTCGGCCAGATCATCCGGCCCCAGCCGGAGAGACGGCATCTCCCGGGGCGCTTTTTTCTTCTGGTGGACCGTCTCAAAAGTCCGCTGCGCCTCGCGGGCGTCCTGACTCGAAGTAAACCGTTCGGCGATCTCGAAGGCCAGGTTCTTCTTCCAGATCAGGGGATTGGTCCCCGCGGCGCAGGCCCGCTTCGCCTCTCCGATTTCCTCGGCGCTCCGATCGGACAGCAGCTCGAAATAGCGCCACATCATGTTGTCGGAGATGGACATTATCTTGCCGTAGATATCCCGGGCCGGCTCGCTGATCCCCACGTAGTTCCCCAGGCTCTTGCTCATTTTCTGCACCCCATCGGTCCCTTCCAGCAGGGGGAGGGTCATGACCGTCTGCGGGGGCTGCCGGTATTCCCGTTGAATTTCCCGGGCCAGGAGCAGGTTAAAGGTTTGATCGGTCCCCCCCAGCTCCAGGTCGGACCGGACGATAACCGAGTCATACCCCTGCATCAGGGGATAGAGGAACTCCAGCACGCTGATCGGGCGCCCCGCCCGGTAGCGTTCCGAGAAATCATCGCGTTCCAGCATGCGGGCCACCGTATACTTGGAGGTGAGCTCAATGATATCGGAAAACTTCAGCGGCGAGAGCCAGGAGCTGTTGTAAACCACCTCGGTCTTTTCCCGGTCGAGAATCTTGAACACCTGCTCCTGATAGGTGCGGGCGTTCTCCATGATTTCGTCCCGGGAGAGGCGGCGGCGGGTCCTGGTTCTTCCGGAAGGATCGCCGACCAGCGCGGTGAAGTCACCGATGATGAATACGACCAGGTGGCCCAGATTCTGGAACTCGCGCAGCTTGCGGAGGGGAACGGTATGCCCGAGATGGATGTCGGGAGCCGAGGGGTCGGCGCCGTACTTGACCCGGAGCGGCCGCCCGGAGGAGAGGGAACCTCGGATTTTGACCGCCAGATCGTCTTCCGGAATGATCTCGACGGCGCCCCGCCGGATGATTTTCAGTTGCTGTTCTACCGGATCCATCTATAAATTAGCGCCTTCGGCGCAACTTGGTTACGGCCAGGGTAACGATGCCCGTTTCGGCAAAGGTAACGGTAACGGCCACTCCGCCTGGCGCACGTAACCGTAACCGGCAGACGAAACCCCGATAAATCGGGGCAGGCTGGGCCTCGTAACCGTAACCGTAGCCGTTATTGAAATTCCAAAGCAGGAACTTAGCCCTCACTTCGCTCGGGCGACTAAATAAAACTACGAATTACGCGAATTACACGAATTTTCTTTAAAATATCCCTGCACTGTCGGTTCAATGCTTGCACATTCTTATTTTTCCGGAGGAAAAATAAGATTATTGAAATTCCGAAACAGCAAGTTAGCGCCTCCGGCGCAACTTGGTGTAAAGTTTAAAGTGTAAGGAATCTTTACACTTTACACCTGACACTTTACACAGCTTTATTGAACTCCCGAAACAGGGAATGAGCGCCTTCGGGGATGACTTCTATTCCGGCAAAGGTTGGGGTGATTACTTCCAAAATGGATATCGGATTATCAGCATATCAGTGGGAAGGACATCAGGAACTTAGGAGAACAGGTAAGGGCTCGGCCTCGCCTGATAATCTGATATCCTGAGGCCCTTCCCACAGATATGCTGATTCCCTGGTATCCTTATTTCTCTTCTCCCCCTTCATCCGCGGGGGCGGTGTCTTCCCCTGACATTTCAGAAGCCGGGGTGGCCGGCCCGGCTATCGATTCGGCCAGTTTTTCCAGGCCGTCCTTGAGGCGGGTGTCGACATCTTTCATCCGGGGCCGCACCGTCTCCGCACCGGCGGGCGGTTCCTGCTCCAGCCCTTTTCCCTGGAGATAGTTTTTAATGCTCAGGGCGATCCGCCGCTCGTCCTTATCGATATTGATCACCTGCGCCTTGACCGCGGCGCCTTCCGCAATGACGTCTTTAATGTTCTCAAACGGCTTGTCGCTGACCTGGGAGATATGCACCAGCCCCTCGATGCCGGAGTCAAGCTCCACAAACACGCCGAAGCCGGTGACCTTGGTCACCTTCCCTTCGACAACATCGCCCGGCATATACCTGCTGGTGACCTCCTCCCAGGGATCGATCCCCATCTGCTTGGTCCCCAGGGAGATTTTTTTATTTTCAGCGTCAATCGAAAGAACAACCGCCTCCACCTTGTCGCCCCGCTTGAACAGCTGAGAAGGATGGGCTATCTTCTTCGTCCAGGACATGTCGGAGACGTGAATCAACCCGTCGATGCCCTCCTCCAGCTCAAGAAACGCCCCGTAGGAGGTCATGTTCCGGATCTTCCCCTTAACGACACTGCCCACCGGGAACCTGTCGGCAACCTGCGTCCAGGGGTTGACCTCGAGCTGCTTGATCCCGAGCGAGATTTTTTCTTCTTCCGGCTGAGTCTTCAGGACCACGATCTCGATGACATCGCCGATCGCGAGAATATCGGTCGGGTGGTTGATCTTGCGGGTCCAGGAGAGCTCGGAGATGTGGACCAGTCCCTCCACTCCGTCTTCCAGCTCGACAAAAGCCCCGTAGGGCATGATGTTCACCACCCGTCCCTGGACTTTCTTGCCGGGAGGATACTTTTCGCCCACCGACTCCCAGGGGTTGGGGGTCTTCTGCTTGAGTCCCAATGAGACCCGTTCCCGTTCCCGGTCATACTTCAGAATCTTGACTTCGACCTCATCCCCCACCGCCAGCAGCTCGGAGGGATGGCTGATCCGGCCCCAGGACATGTCCGTGATATGGAGGAGGCCGTCCAATCCTCCCAGATCTACGAAAACCCCGAAGTCGGTTATGTTCTTGACCACGCCTTTCCTGATGTCGCCTTCCGCGATCTCGGAGAGGAGCTTGGTCCGGGCACGGGTGCGCTCTTCTTCCAGAAGTTCCCGGCGGGACAAAACGATATTCCGCCGGCGTTCATTGATTTTGATGATTTTGAACGCGAATTCCCGGCCCATCAGGCTGTCTTTATCTTTAATGTAGTGGATGTCGATCTGGGAGGCGGGCAGAAAAGCGTCCAGGCCGATATCGACCATCATCCCGCCTTTCACCCGCCGGGAGATAACCCCGGAAATGCTGTCCCCTTCCTGATACTGGGAGACGACCCGCTCCCAGTTTTTCAGCTTGTCCGCCTTCTGCTTGGAGATGCAGACCATCCCGTCCCTGTCTTCCAGACGCTCGAGGAAAACCTCCACCGTGTCCCCGGTCTGGAGGCTGGTCTCGGTCTCAAATTCACTCAGGGGGATCAGGCCCTCGGACTTGTAGCCGATATCGATAACCACGTATTCAGAACGGATCCCGTAAATCCGGCCGGTTACCATCTTCCCTTCTTCGAGATGCTGCATGGTCGCCTCGACCATCCCCGCCAGCTCTTCCCGGGACATCGTCTCCCCGGCGCCGCTTTCTTGAATCGGTTGGGTTGTTTCGTTCGTCAGTTCCGTCATCTCACGTATTCCTTCCTGTTGCGGATATCCCATCCGGGGACAACCGCCGCGGTTGCGCCGGCCGCTAGGACGACCGGCGGGGTTGTGTTATTTTTGCCGCCCCGGCAAAATCGGGGCGGTAAAAACAACGGTGTATTTTTGAGCCAAAGGGGGCGGAGGATAGCACCGGAGCGTTTCTGAGTCAATATCTAACTGGATTCGGTGTCCGACAATTGTCCGCCTATGATAAATGACGAAACTCGAATGTCGAATGACGAAAGAATGACAAATTTAAAATGACCAATGACGAACCCTCCCCGCCTGGGTGATGGGTTTATTTGTCATTAGACATTCTTTCGGCATTCGTTATTCGGATTTCGTCATTCGTCACTCATTCCTCATTGCGATCTCGATTATTACTTAATGTACTCCAGTATCTTCCGCAAGTTGACCTCCACATCATCCGTGTCCCCGGTATCGATCACGATCCCGTCTTCGGCCAGGCGGAGAGCCCCGACCGGCCGGGTCTTGTCCGCGTGATCCCTTTTGATCAAATCTTTTTCGACTTCCTCCCGGGTGGTTTTGAGACCATTCTGGAGGAATTCCCGGTGGCGCCGGCCGGTCCTTATTTCAAGGGGAGCATCCACGAAAAACTTATAGTCGGCATCCGGGAAGACGACGGTGCCGGTGTCCCTCCCTTCCGCCACCACGCTCCTCGAGGCGGCGATCGCCCGCTGCTGGGTAACCAGCTCCTTCCTGACCTCCGGGACATCCGCCAGAAATTTTACCGTGTTGGTCACTTCCGGGGTACGGATCACCCTGGTCACCTCCTGGCCGTCGACAAAAACCCGGGTCCCCTCCTCCCCCTTTCTCAAGCGGATCTCGGTGTTCTTCGCCAGTTCGATCAGGCCGTCTTTATCCTCCATCTCCACCGGCGACCGGAGCGCCTTCCAGGTGATCGCCCGGTAGATGGCGCCGGTGTCGAGATAAATCACCCCCAGCCGTTCGGCCAGGCGCCGGGCGATCGTGCTCTTCCCCGAGCCGCAGGTCCCATCCATGGTTATTGTAATCCTTCTTTCTTGTGCGCTCATGGATAATATTCTTATCATTCAGTGCCTTCGGCGCAACTCGGTTACGGCAAGGGTAACGATGCCCGTTTCGGGAAAGGTAACGGTAACGGCCGCCCCGCTTGGCGCACGTAACCTTAACCGGCAGACGAAACAGGCCTCGTAACCGTAGCCGTAGCCGTAGCCGTTATTGAAATTCCGATGATATTCTGATCCCCTTCCCACTAATCTCCTGATTATCTGATCCCCTTATATTATATGACTTTGATCCCCTGATGCTTTTTGTTTCTTTATCCTTCGCGCCTGCGCGCTGTAGCGCTTCGGCGCGCAAGCGTACTCTTTGTGGTTTTACTGAGTTTCTGCCGGCGGAGGCTGGCCTTCCGCAGCCAGGCGCTGATCCGGGACGGATCACCTGACTGCATCTGTTCCCTGACCAAAACCAGGGTCTCGAGCAGGCCGTCGATCTGCCCGAGCACCTCTTTTTTGTTTTCCATGATGATCTCCGTCCAGAGGAGGGGGCTGGCGGCGGCGATCCGGGTCATGTCCATCAGTCCGGGACCACTGAACTGCAGAAGATTTTCATCGCCGATCCGGTTGATCAGGGCCGCGGCGGCCAGATGAGGGAGGTGGCTGACGGCGGCGACCACCCGGTCATGCCGGGCCGGCGCCAGGGAGATAACATTCATTCCCAGCGCCTGCCAGAGTTTCTGGATCTCACCGATGGCGGGTTTCTTGGTAGAGCGCACCGGCGTGATCAGGCAAACCCGGCCGGCGAACAAATCGGCCCGGGCTGACGCCGCGCCGGACTCATCCGAGCCGCCCAGAGGATGGGAACTCACGTAATATCGTCTGGGGCCGGTCAAACCGGTCAGGGTATCAACCACTCCGCCCTTGACGGAGAGGAGGTCGGTGATCAGGCACCCGGGGGGTGCCTGGGCGAACCATTCCGGAGCCAGACGGAGAGTGGCCGCGGACGGGGTGGCGAAAACCAGCAGATCAGCCCCGGCCAGCGCGTCCTCCCGTTCCAGCGTCCCCCGATCGATCGCCCCCCGTTCCCGGGCTTTTTCTATCCTCTCCCTGCTCCTGCCCCACCCGACAACTTCCCCGGCCAGATTTTTCAGCTTAAGGGCCAGCCCCAGCGAGCCTCCCATCAGACCGACGCCGACGATCGTAACCTTCTTATAGAGCGTTTTCTCCGGCATTGAAATCTCACATTGAGTTAATTGCCCAAAGAGAAAAATGACGAGAACCGAATGACGAAATCCGAATGACGAATCCCCTCCCCCGGCGGCGGGGTGGGTGTATATGTTACCTGGTCATTTGTCATTAATACATTCTTTCGGATTTCGTCATTCGGGTTTCGACATTCTTATGTCATTTCTCCACGATGCTCTCCCTGATCTTCGTCCCGAAGTGCCTTCCCCCCTCCTCAAAGTATGCCATCACCTCGTCACCTTTTTTCAGCGCCGCCACCGAGACCGGCCGGCCGGAAGGGCGGACCAGGCGGATGGTCTCCGCGTTCTGGAGGATCAGGCTGACCTCGCTCTTTTTCGCTTTCGCCTTTACCAGGAGCATCGGGCGTTTCTCCACTTTCGTCCGGCCGACAATGGCCGGCCGGGTCACTCCCCGGAAAGTCACCGCGAGCACCTCGCTCCCGATCGCGATCTCGGAGAGATAGCAGGTTTTTCCGTCCGGGAGCAGGGTATAGGCGTGGATGCCCCCGGCATTGACCCGGAAGGGACGGGGAGCCACATAGGGGTTCCTGACGCTCTCGGCGTGGACCAGAAAGAAAGCCGAACCGGTGTTCCCCACCAGCATCCCCTCCCCCGGGCCCATTGCGGTGCAGGTGTCGACACAGACCCGGTCGCCCAGACCGAGTTCCCTGATCTCCGTGACCCGGGCCGGGGACGGAGCCAGTTTTTCCCGGGCGCCCTTGACCAGGTTGATGATCGCCCCGATCACCGCCGGATCCGCATTTTTCACCACCACCCCGGCAACGCCCTTTTCCAGGATTCCCAGGGCGGTCCGGGCCGCGGAGAGACTTTCCACGCGTGCCATCACCGCCCCCGATCGGGCGATGATATTTTCAAGCGGGATGATCTTCCAGTTCCCTCCGGAGACGATCACCGTCTTGCCCTTGCCCAGGGCCAGGATCCTGTCTTCGTCCGCCTGTTTTTTGATCTCGATCTCGACCACCGCCCTTCCCATTTTCAGGTCGCCGTCCGGACCGACCGTGGTCAGCCTCCCCAGCTCCCGGACCGCTCCGGTCTTGCCCCGGGGGACGATGACTGCATCGGCGCCGTTTTCCAGGGCGGTCAACACCTTCTTCTTCGACCAGGGGCGGCAGTCTACCCATACTTTTTTCATTAATCTTACCTATTTAGCCACCAAGACACTAAGGCACCAAGGAAATAATTAGGAAGAGCGCCTAAAAAGAACTAATATGAAACGACGTGCCTGAAGTTGCAGTAATCTAATTCCTATTAGACGCGACCGCATGGGCCGGAATTATAATCATCCCGTAGCCCTGGCGTCATTACTTTACTCTTTTCTTCGTGCCTTGGTGCCTTGGTGGCATTTATTTTTTCTCCAGCAGTTGCATAGCCTCGGAAATGGACTTGTTCTCATGGACCAAAAGATCGATGGACTTGATGATGGCGATCGGGTCTTCATGCTGGAAGACGTTTCTGCCGATGGAGACGCCACAGGCGCCCGCCTCCAGCGCCCCCCGGACCATGGCGAGCAGTTCCCGGTCGGTCTCCATCTTTTCCCCGCCCGCGATCACCACCGGGACCGGGCAGCCGGCGATCACCTCCCGGAAGCTCTCCGGAGTGCCGGTGTAATTAACCTTGACGATGTCCGCCCCCAGCTCCGCCCCGACCCGGGCGGCATGCTTGACGTACTTGACGTCGAACTGGTCCGTGATCCCTTCGCCCCGGGTGTACATCATCGCCAGCAGCGGCATCCCCCAGTCCCGGCAGTTCCTGGCCACGGTTCCCATGATTCCGAGCATCCGGCTGTCGGTCGGCGCGCCCAGGTTGACGTGGATGGAGACCGCGTCGGCGCCGAGCCGGACCGCCTCCGCCACCGTGCAGACCAGCACTTTGTCATGGGGATCGGGGCTCAAAATCGTGCTGGCGGAGAGATGGATGATCAGACCCACATCCTTGCCGCGCCCCCGATGTCCGGCCTTGACCATCCCCTTGTGCATGATGATCGCATTTGCCCCTCCGTTGACCACCCGGTCGATGGCCCGGCTCATGTCGGTCAAACCCGGGATCGGACCCAGAGTGATGCCATGGTCCATGGGGATGATGATGGTCCGGGCCGAGTCCCGGTTCATGATCCGTTCCATCCTGATTTCTTTGCCAACCATTTTCTTCTCCTCCCTTCAACATCAATACTGAATTATTATCCTGGAGAGATCATACATGTTTCCTGAATCCAATAGTTTATTTCATACCTGACCTGCCGGATAGGAGCCGAGAAGCTTCATGAACGTGCTGTTGCGCTCCAGCTCCTCCAGAGCTTCCCGGACTTTTTTCGATCGCCGATGGCCCTCCAGGTCGACAAAGAAGTAATACTCCCACGCCTTCTTCCGGGACGGCCTCGACTCTATTTTGGTCAGGTTGATCCCGCGCTTTTTGAACGCGTTGAGGGCGTCATGAAGAGAGCCGGCCCGGTGGGGAAGCGAAAAAAGAACCGAGGTGCGATCCCGGCCGGTGGGAAGCGGAGCGGTCTTCCCGATGACCAGGAAGCGGGTAATGTTGCTGGCGCTGTCCTCCACGTTCCGGCGGACGATCTTCAGTCCGTAGATCGAGGCGGAGAGGCTTCCGGCCAGGGCGGCGCTTCTCTTCTCCGCGGCGGCGATCTCCGCCGCCCGGGCGGTGCTGGCAGCCTCCCTCAATTCGGCCCGGGGCAGGTTCTTCTGCAGAAAACGCCGGCATTGGCCGAAGACACTGGGGTGGGAATAGACCCTTTCGATCCGGGAGAGGGCCGCGGTGGAGAGCAGGCAGTGAGAGACCCGGGGAAAAACCTCCGAGCAGACCTGAAGAGGAGAATCCAGGAGCATGTCAAGGGTGGAGGTGACCGCCCCCTCCAGAGAGTTCTCTATCGGGACCACCCCGTAGTCGGCGGCGCCGGTCTCCGCTTCCTGAAAGACCCCGCCGACGCTCTCCGCCGGAATGAAGACCGCGGCCGCTCCGAATTGTTTCCGGGCGGCGGCATGGGTGAAGGTCGGCTCCGGTCCCAGATAGGCAACCCGGACCGGACCCGACAGCTTTCGACAGACGGACAGTATCTCTCGGTACACAGCCCGGACCGAAGAGTTCTCCAGGGGGCCGGTATTCTGCCGTATCACCTTCCGGAGGACCTTTTCTTCACCGGCCGGATTATATCCGGCGGTTTCTTTTTTCCCGGCCGCACCGCCGGCCTGACGGGCAAGCCGGCCCCTCCGATTGAGAAGGTGGAGCACCTTCTCATCCAGCCCGGCGATCTTTTTTTGAATATCTTTGCGGTCCATTTTATAAATTAGCTCGCTGCGCTCGCTACTTTATAATGGACCCGACTGCGTCGGGTCTGTTGGTTAACTAAGATATTTTCACCGAGGCAACATTATAAAAAAGCCTTATAATCTCAGCCAACATTTACCCCATGGAATATAATTTATCTATCGGTTTCAAAAATACCATTCTTATTTTTTCGCCCCGCCCCGAAGTTACACGTTCGACGCCGGACGTTCATCCTTTTCTTCTGAATTCTGACTCCCGACTTCTGGCTCCCGACTCCCGACTTCCGATTCCTCGCTTCTCAGGTCGCTGCTGGAGGCAATCTTTTTCGCCGTCGGCCGCTCCCTCGATTCCAGGGAAGGCAGATCGGCGAGAGAGTTGAGCCCGAAATACTCCAGAAACATCCGGCAGGTCCGGTAGAGGTAAGGGCGCCCCACGACTTCCTTCTGCCCTGCTATCTTGATCAGTTCCCGTTCCAGCAAGCTCTTCAGGATGCCGTCCACGCTCACGCCCCGGATCAGTTCAATCTCGGTCTTGGTGATCGGCTGCTTGTAGGCGATGATCGCCAGGGTTTCCAGCGCCGGTTTGGAGAGATGCACCGTCCGGCGGGTCTGGTAGAGTTTCCTGATCCAGGGGGCATAGACATCCCTGGTCCTCAGCTGGTAGCCGTTGGCCACCTTCCTGATCGAGAAACTCCTCCCCTCTTCCTCGTATTCACGCTCCAGGTCCGTCAAAACCTCTTTCACGCTCTCCCCCTCCTGCCATATCCCTCCGGTCATCTCCTCCAGCCGGGAGGGGGGAAGGGGCTCCGAGGCAACGAAGAGAATCGCTTCCACCACGCGCTTTAAATCAAGCTGTTTCTTTATACCCATACATTAGCTCACTCCGCTCGGGCAATTCAATAGAACTACGAATTACGCGAATTACACGAATTTACTTTAAAATAAGTCAACGATATTAGTTCAATGCTTACACACTATTATTTTTTAGCCCCGAGCCAAAGTATTAATCGGGGGAGAAAAAAATAATACATTACTGCACCGCCGCCTCGACCTTCCTGATCATGATCTCGCTGAAATGGCCCCGCTGGAAAACCTGCACCAGCTTCTGCCGGATCAGCTCCAGCAGGGCTAAAAAAACCACCACCACCCGGGTCCGGGATTCTCCTTTTTCGAACAGGCGGTGAAACAAAATCGGGCCCCGGCGCTGTAATCTCTCCAGCACCCGGTGACGGCCGTCCTCCAGGGTAAAGTTGTCCGGTTCGAACTCGGGGGGACGCCGTTTTTCAGCTTCGTTCAAAACCTGGGAGAAAGCGTCGAGCAGCTGGAACAGGTCGATCTCTTCCAGGGGGAGTTCCCGGGAAGGGGGGGCCTCGACGGGAACCCGGTTCCGGGGGAAGGTTTTTTCCTGATCCAGTTCCAGGACATGAAAAACGTCCGCCGCCTCCTTAAACTGCTTGTATTCCAAAAGCTGCCGGACCAGGTCCCAGCGGGGGTCTTCTTCTTCCTCCTCCTCTCCTCTCTCCTCGGGAGGGAGGAGGAGGCGCGATTTGATATGCATCAGCGTCGTCGCCATGGCCAGGAATTCACCGGCGATGTCCAGATCGAGGATTTTCATCAGCTCCAGATACTTCAGGTACTGCTCGGTGATCTTCTGGATGGGGATGTTATAGATATCGACCTCGTTCTTCCTGATCAGGTAAAGCAGGAGGTCGAGCGGCCCCTCGAAAATTTCCAGATGGAATTGCTGGTTTTGGTCGATCATTATAAATTAGCTCAGAATTTGATTGCTGCCCGTACCAGCTCCATGGTCTCGGCGGCGGCGGAGCGGGCCCGGGCCGCGCCTTCTGCCAGCACGTCCTCAATCCGGTGATCCCGGAGCCAGTAGTTTCGCTGTTCCTGAAGCGGCTCTAAAAACCTGATCAGGGCGCCGGCCAGGCAGTTCTTGCACTCCGTGCATCCCCGCTTCGCGTTCCGGCACCAATCCTCGACCTCCGGCAGCATCCCGGCGTTGAGAAGCCGGTGATAGGCAAAGACGGTGCAGTCCTCCGGATGGCCCGGATCCCGGAGCCGGATCCGGCGGGTGTCGGTTATCATCCCCCCGACTTTGTTCCGGATCACTTCCGGCGGATCGGCCAGGGCGATAAAATTGTCGTAGCTCTTGCTCATCTTCCGGTTATCCAGACCCGGCAGCCTCGATGACGCGGTGAACAGGGGCCGGGGCTCCGGGAAAACGGGCGCATACAGGTTATTGAAGCGCCGGGCGATCTCCCGGGTCAGCTCCAGGTGCGGGACCTGGTCAATCCCGACCGGCACCGCCGTCGCCCGGTAGATCATGATGTCCGCCGCCTGGAGGACGGGATACCCCAGGAAACCATAGGTCAGAAGGTCTCTCCCCCTGATCTCCCTCAGCTGCTCCTTGTACGTCGGACACCGCTCCAGCCACGGCAGGGGGGTCAGGGACGACAGCAAGAGGTGCAGCTCGGCGTGTTCTTTCACGTCGGACTGGACGAAGATAGTGCTTCTTGCCGGATCGAGCCCGGCGCTGAGCCAGTCGGCGGCACATTCCCGGACATATTTCCTGATCAGGCCGGGGTTTTCATACTCGCTTAAAAAAGCGTGCCAGTCGGCCACCATGTAAAAACACTGATATTCGTCCTGGAGCGAGACCCAGTTGAAGAGAGCGCCGAAGAGGTGCCCGAGATGGAGAGGCCCGGTCGGCCGCATCCCGCTTAAAATTTTTCTTCGAAAAATCTTATTATTATCTTTTTCCATAAATAAACCCGGAATTATTGAGTCTCCGTTTATATCAATGCTTTTTTAACTTGTCAACCAACTGATGAGCCAACCTGAGTTCTTCTTCCCGCGACCGAACCATACCGTCGAGGCGGGCGGCGAGCAGCTCGTGCAGGATCCTTTTGTATGCCGGCCCCGGGGGCAGACCGAGTTCTTTCAGGTCTTCGCCCCCCACCTCGCCCGCGGCCGACCGGTAGCCGCTCAGGTAGGTTCTGATCCGGCGGTCGGACTCATCCGAGCCGATCCGGGACATGATAATCAAAACGATCTCCGGGGAGCGCCCCTGGAGGAGGAAGAAAATCCGGCTGGGCGGGACATCATCCGGGGAAGACAACACCCGGGCGATCTCCCTTGCGTCTTTTTTCCCGGCCAGCAGCTGATCGAGGTACTGCCGGGACAGATTGAACTTCTCCCCGGTCCGGGCGGTATCAGCCGCCGAGAGGGGGACCAGGAGGGCGCCGAAGTACAGCCGGAAACGGCTGACATCCTCAGCGGGAAAGGCCCGCCTGAACCAGTCGTGATTCCGATTGACCCGGTCCAGAAGAGCCGCCAGTTCCCGGGAGTAGGCAAGACGGGGGTGGATAAACCGGAGTTCGTCATACCGGGCCATGGCGGCGACCGCGGACGGAGGATCCGGCTCCCGGAAGATCAGTTCCAGCTCATGCCGCAGCCGTTCCGGAGACACCTTCTCGAAGAGCCGGAGATCGACCGCGGTCCTCATCAGCTCTTCCGTCCGCGGCTCGATCATGAAACCGAGCCGCTGCTGGAAACGGACGGCCCGGAAAATGCGGGTCGGATCATCCCGGAAGCTCCGCTCGTGCAGCACCCTGATAACGCGGGCCCGGAGATCGGCCAGCCCTCCGCAGAGATCGATCAGCCGGCCGAACCGCCCCTCGTTCAGAGAGAAGGCCATGGCGTTGATGGTGAAGTCCCTGCGGAGCAGATCCTCTTTCAGCGATCCGGGCAGGATCCGGGGGAGAGCTCCGGGCTCGGGGTAATATTCCTCCCGGGTGGTGGTGACATCAATCTTGATCCCGCCGGGCATGATCACCAGGGCGGTGGCGAAGCGTCGATAGAGCTTATAACAGCCGCCGACCGAGCGGGCGAATTCGCGGGCGAACTGGAGACCATGAGCCTCGACCAGGATGTCGAGGTCGAAGTTGTCTCTTCCCCCTTCCAGCAAGTCCCGCACCGAGCCGCCCACGCAGAAGACGTTCCAGCCCCGGGCATCGGCAAAGCGGCCGATCATACGCAGGATTTTTATCAGGCGGGGAGACAGCCTCTCGCTGATGATCGGGTTCAGGTCAATTGATTCATCCATCATATTAATTAGCGCCTTCGGCGCTACTTAATAGCGGACCCCGATTGATTCAATCGGGGTCTGTTGGTTAACTAAAATTCTTACATCGATTCGCCATTATACAAAGGCCCCATAACCTCAGCCAACTTTTATTCTTGAAGTATCCGTTAGCCGCAGGCCACAAGTTTCACAATTTTTTATTTTTTCACAGAAAAAATAAAAAACCACGAAGAGCACGAAGAGCACGAAGAGGGAAAAACACCTTATCCCGGTTTTCTTCGTGACCTTCGCGAGCTTCGTGGCAAATTGCTTTCTTCTGACTGCCGGGAGAATAACTCTCTCCGATCAGACCGGGTTACGGGATATGCGCTTTTTGGCTATCCTTCCGGGGGCGGCCTTTTTTTCTCCGCAACAGGCCGAAAATACCCCGCGCTTCGAACGCGCGATAATTCTGATAAAAGGCTTCACGGGTTATCCCGTATTTCTTGCAGATCGATCCGACATGGGGTTTGGGGGAGGTCGCCGACTCGCGGATCATCTCCAGCTTGACCTGGGCGGGATCCTGCCAGTTGAGAAAAGAATGGAGGCTGTAGGTCCTCGCTTCCGGCTTTTTCTCCAGGAAAGGGAACGGGATGAAGCCCGGCAGCTGCTTCAGGTATAGCCGGGTCTCTCCGTATTGAGCGATCAGTTTCTTCAGTTCCCGCTGGCCGATGACCCCGAGCAATCCCCACACTTTAAACTTATTCAGATAGTTGTAGAAATCCTGGCGGGAGAAACTGAAGAAAGAGCTGATGGCCTTCACCCTCAGCTCCGGCTGCGCGTGCACCAGACGGAGATATTCGTATCGGTTGAGGAACTCATCTTCCAGAGGATAGTGGTACTTCCCGTTCAGCCGGATCAGCTCATTCCGCTGCTGGTCAAGGTAATACCGGACCGCGTCGCGGATCCGGGACAGCTCGAACGGCTTGGTGATATAATCATCCACCCCCGCTTTCAGGGCCCGGACCGCGATCTCTTCCGAACCCCTCCCGGTCAAAATGATTACCTTGGCGAAAGGGAAGAGCTCCTTGATCTCCGGGAACAGTGCCAGCCCGTCAACGCCCGGCATCATGTAATCAAGCAGCACCAGGTTGGGAATAAAATCCTCCATTTTCCGCAATGCTTCTTTCCCCGAAGAGACCGCGTTGACCGAAAACCCCAGCCGCTGGAAATACTGGACGAGTAGCTCCCGGACCTGTTTTTCATCATCAACAATCAATATCTTTTTTGAGAACATGGTATGCTGGCCTCCTTCATAAATTTGCTCACTTCGCTTGCAAATTAATGTTAATCACGACTTCAATATAATAAACATACATTGCTGTTGAGACAATAGCTATACCCTATTCGAAAAACTTATCCCTTGGAAACAAAACTAATTAAAACCACGGAGGACACAGAGCACACGGAGAATTTTAAAAAAATGTGCGAAATCTATTCATTAACATCTATTTTTTCTCCGTGATCTCCGAGATAGAATTCAAGCCATATTCGAGAATAAGCCGCTTAAAATACCTTTTCGAGTAAGGTATCACTATCCTTACCATAGTTAAAAGGTTTACAGATAGCAAGGATAATTTTTCCTCCGGGGAAACGGCCCCGCGCAACGCCGCCCCTCCGCGCGCCGCCGACCGCCCGCCTCCCCGGCCGGGGGACGGCGATTTCTCCGCCGGCCGGCGCCCGGGGGGACAGCGCGAGACAATGACCGGCTTCTATCCGCGGGGATGAAAGCGCCGGTGCACTTCCTTGAGGCGCTCGCGGTCAACATGGGTGTAGATCTGGGTGGTGCTGATGTTGGAGTGGCCGAGCAGCTCCTGGACCACCCGGAGGTCCGCCCCCTGGCTGAGGAGATGGGTGGCGAACGAATGGCGGAGCGTATGGGGGCCGGCCTTTTTCTTGATCCCGGCCCGGCGAAGGTAGGTCTTCACCAGACACCAGAGCCATTGCCGCGTAAAGTGCTTTCCCTGCCGGGAGAGGAAAAGGTCCGGGGAGGCGGACTTCTTGAGCAGAAGCGGACGGGACCACTCCAGGTAATCGGAAAGGGCCCGGGCGGCTTTCCGGCCCAGGGGCACTATCCGCTCCCGGGCTCCCTTCCCCCAGGCGCGGACAAACCCCGACTGCAGGTTGACGTCATCGACCCGGAGACCGATCAGTTCGGAAGCCCGCAGCCCGCTGGCATACAGCAGCTCCAGAACCGCCCGGTCTCTTAAACCCAGGGGGGTGGAAAGATCCGGCTGGCCGAGAAGAGATTCCACTTCCGCGATGGAGAGGACCTGGGGGAGTATCTTCCAGAGACGGGGAGACTCCACCACCTCGGTCACATCCCGCCTCAGGTATCCCTCCAGGGTCAGAAACCGGAAGAGCATCCGGATCGAGACGAGCGTCCGGGAGAGGGAACGAGGTGTCAGACCGCGATCCTTCTCGGCCAGCAAAAAATCCATCACGTCGTCCCGCTCGACGGCCGCCAATCCTCCTGGGCCCTTCCGGCTCAAGAACGTGATGAACTTCTCCAGATCGGTCCGGTAACTGCAGGTCGTGTTGGGGCTCAACCCCCGTTCGACATCGAGGTAGCGGATGAACTCATCCAGGTAGATTTTTCCCGAGGGGAAAAATCTATCGAGTGAAGAAGCCTGGGTAACGTTATCTCGCCCCATAGCTGCGCCGGTTACATTTCCACTATTATTTTTCACCAGGAAAAATAATAAAGGGGTTGGAATTCCTTTCTTCGCCGATGGTAGAATGGGGGCCATGACCGGGAAGAATCATCGTATCATCCGGGAAAGACAGCAGGCGATTCTTGATGCTCGCCATGAGTTGATTCATGGATCCTCCGGGAAAATCAGTGCGGCCGACTCCCCCCGCGAAGAGGGTGTCGCCGGTGAAGACAAGATCCGGCTCATCGCCGCGGGGAAGCCGGAGACAGACACTTCCCGGGCTGTGCCCGGGAGTGGACACGACCTTCAGCTTCAGCCGGCCGACCTCGACCTCATCATCATCCTGAAGTTCCCGGTCGCAGGCAGGCGAATCGATTCGCCCGAGGCCGAGCAGACTCAAATTACGATCCGGATCGGCCAGAGCACCGGCATCCGCATGATGAATGAGCAAAGGAACCCCGTACTGCTCTTTCAACGCCCGGTTGGCGGCGATGTGATCGATATGGCCGTGGGTGTTGATCAAGACGACCGGGGTGAGGTTCTCCCTTTCGATCACCGAGACAATCACATCCGGGTCCCCGCCGGGATCGATGATTGCAGCCTGCCCGTCGTCATCGGCCAGAATGTAACAGTTAGCCTGAAGAGTCCCGACGACCAGCCTTTTAATCTTCATCTGACGCTTCTCTCCTCTTAAAAAGTATTTTTAACTTGTTATCAGGTATTCTTTCGGATTGCGTCATTCGTAATTCGACATTCCTTCGGATTTCCTCATTTGAATTTCGGAATTTACATCATGCCATGCTCCGCCATGCTGAAATATCCGTCCGTGGTCACGATGATATGGTCCAGGATGTCGATCCCGACCGCCCCGCAGGCAGTTTTCAGGCGGACGGTGATCTCCCTGTCCTCGGGGCTGGGGCGCAGGCTTCCTCCCGGATGGTTGTGGGCGAAGATCAGGCGGGTGGCGTTGTTTCTCAAAGCCGCCGAGATGACTTCCCGGGGATGGACGGCCGACCGGTCGACCGTACCCTGGAAAAGCTGCTCCGCCTCGATGATCATGTTGGCGTTGTTCAGAAAGACGACCTGGAAAACCTCTTTCTGAAGGCCTCCCAATGACTGCCGGAGGAAATGAAAGACCGCCCGGGGAGAACCGGCCAGGGGCCGGGACGCGGCCTCCTCCTTCAGGTAAAGGCCGACCGCCTCCCGTATCAACTGGAGGCCGAATATGTTCTTCGGCCCCAGCCCCTCGATCTCGCACAGCTGCCCGGGGTCGGCGTTCAAAACCCCTTTCACCGATCCGAATTTTTTGAGCGCGGCCTTGGCCGGGCCCTTGGTGTCCGTCCGGGGAGTCCCCAGAGACAGAAGAAGTTCAATCACCTCATAATCCTGAAAGCCGCTCAGCCCGGTCCGCCGGAATCGTTCTCTGAGACGCTGCCGGTGGCCGGATGCGTCGTCTGCCTGCTGTTTCTCCATTGCCGGTCTCCCGAAAAAATATCTTTATTAATTCCGTTATAATATATTACTATATGGGCTCTCATCAAACTAACCTAACAACATACTATAAATGAATTGGGTTAAGGAGGCTTCTCATGGAAATAAAAAAATGCGACGGGATCCTGGTAGTGTCGATGGTCCCGCGGTTCGATGCTTATTCCGCCAAGGAGGTGGAAGCGGACCTGAATCAAGCCATTCTATCCGGAACCGAAAAAATTCTCTGCGATTTTTCCGATACCGAATACATATCCTCGGCAGGGCTGAGGGTGCTTCTCGCTACCGCCAAGGCGCTCAAGAAGATCAGGGGAGAGATCGCTCTCTGCGCTCTTAAACCATCCGTTAAAGAAGTGTTTGAAACAGCCGGCTTCACCCCCCTCTTCAATATCTATGACGGGGAGAAAGAAGCCCTGGCCGGGATGGCGTAATAATCCCGTCCCCGGTTAACGCCGGCACCAGGTAATCGGAGCCAGCATGCTCACGGCCCCGGCGAGAAATTCGCCGGGGCTGTTTTTATGGAACGGAGCAGCGAATGTCGACATGGTCCCGACGTTCGGCAGTATTCTTCTTCAAGCCCGCGGCGAAATACACCAGCGCCGCCATCAGAAGCAGATACCCGTATGCATTGAGCAGAACGCTCAACCCGGGGGCTAAAAAGCCTGCACCGATGTCTCCAGTTTTGAGCCACCCATTGATCAACAGCGAGATTAAAAGCGGGGAACCGGAAAGAACCACTACAAAGGATAAAGTGGAATACAGGTTGGCCCGCACCACCCGGAAACTGTACACGACCGCTTCCACGATCCCGGCGCCTTCAACAACCACGCCCGGGTAAGAAAAGACCAGGGCGAACATGAGTGCAACTCTCCCCCAGTTGACCACCAGGAGTATGAGGTAATACATGATCCTCTCGCTCGTCAGAGACAGTAAAACTCGCGCTATGGCCGTTGGTATCAGTATTACCGCCGCCTGCACTATCCCGACCCCGAGGAAACGCCAGAAATAATGCTTCCCGCTCTCCATGACCGCGGCCAGGCTCCATCCTCCCAGGCCGAGAATAACATCCAGACTTCCCATAATCCCGGCATGAAAAAAGACCAAGACCAATCCAAGGCAGACTATAAAGAATACACTCGTCCAGACCGGGAGCCCGGCAACATTAAAAATATACCTGCCGGCCGCACAGAAGATGGCGATACCCAGCCACAAAATAACCAGGCAGGGATGTGAATGTACCATCCTCAGCGCCTGGATGATGGTCTCACCCCTTGGAGGACCTTCAGGCATTCTTCCGGTCATACCGGGAGCTTCACCGATTTTCCGTCGTAGCGCTGCCCCTCTGTCTGTCTCATGATCGTTCATTTCAAGGCGAGGCACCCCCGTCACGACCCGGGGGTATTTTCTTTACCTCTCAGGCTGAAAAGCCTGGACTCGATCATGTCATTCACAACAAGCCTGATCTGGGGATCGTTGGGGTCGAAGCCCCGGTAAACCAGCAGGTCCCGGGCGATCGAGAGGGCGCGGGACTTTTTCTCCTCCGGGGTAATCCGGGAGGGGGCGACTCCTCCTTTCATCGCCGACCGGGAGGCCTGCTCGGCAGCCTCCACCGCGGTCTCCGTCAGGCTCTTGATCACCTCGAAAACGAAGTCCCTTCCCTTGACGTCATCGATCAGCCGGGTCCAGATCAGGGTAAACCAGCGCTGATAGTGCCGGCCCAGCCAGGGAAGGTTGCTCAGGATAAAATGAAGAATCAGGAGAAGCACAGCCGAGGCGGCGTAGGTACTGACGGTAAGGAAATGAGCGACAAAATCCTCCCGGAAAGTCCTCAGGAATGCCGACGCCATATCGGCGAATGATTCATAGCGGGGACGGTCGAGTTCCTCCTTTATCTCGCGGACCTGTTTGGCCTCCGGCGGTGATCCGTAAAAGAACAGGGAGCCCCCGGCACCGGAGGGATAAATAACCAGCTGATCCGGTTCGATTCCCAGGGAAATCCGGTCGGAGAGGTTCAGTAACTTTTCCCTCATCGAAGAGCCGCTCAGATGGAGAAGCGGAAGGGGCACCAGTACGGGTGGGCCTTCGGCGGGAGGGTAGAGCCGGTCCAGGTACTCAGCGACGCGCAGCGCTTCCTCGACCTCGTCCCCCCTCCCCCGCAGGAAGAGCATTCCCTCTTCAGTGCCGAGGATCGGGAGATGAAGGTACTGCAGGGAAGAGAATATCCCCCAGGTCCGGGCAATGAGATCGAGGGCGCCCTCGATCTGAGCGGGGGTGGCATTGCGGACCACGACCGGGGCTACCGTCCGGTCATAGGCAGCGGGAGGCTGTCCGACGCCGGCCCGGGCCTCCTCGGGAGGTTGAGAAAAGCCGGCGGCGGCAGAGAAAACAAACCCGAGAATGACACCGGCAAGGAGCTTCATGACCTATCCTTCCGGGGCCGGGCCGGGAAAATCCTTCTTTAAAATCTTCTTTTCCGCTTCCATGTGACTGAGTTCCCCCTTGAATATCTTCCGGTCGGTCTCTTCGGCCGCCAGTTCTTTCTCCAGCCCGGCAACTCTTTTTTCTTCCATCTCCTTCTGCTTCTTCAGCCTGATATCTTCCGCCTTTTCTTTCTCGAGCCGTTCCTTCAGTTTCCCCGGACCGGGGGTTTTCTTCCCTGCTTTTATTTCCCCGGCACACCTCTCCTGATCGGCGTGAAGCTTACCTTCCACTTCCTCCAGTTTTGCCGAGATATCTTCGACCTCGGCCTTTTCCTCCCGGAGCTGGCCCTTGAAAGTATTTACTTCCTTCACCGAGAAGGCCAGCTCTTCATGGAGCCTGCCGTCCAGATCTTCGACCAGCTCCCGGGCCACCGGCCTGAGCCGGTTCAGCTCTGCGGAGTACCTCGCGGCGGTCGCAAGGTATTTCTTGTGATGGCGACGGTTCCGGCAGTTTGCCGCCAGCTGACGGTACTCCTCCCCCCGGCGATTCATCCGTCGGATCTTCTTCAGGAGTGTGTTTTTACGAATAATGTCCGTCTTGATGGCGTTTTCTATTGCAGTGTGATTCATGATGTCCCCCTTTCTTGTTTTTCCTCCGGAAAAACAAGAATAACATTAATCGTTCTTATCTCATTTTTCAAGCTCATTCACATCTGAGTATGTTAAAACTTCCAAGTTGTCATGATAAACCGTGCCCGTCCGGCCGGAATGATGGCCCAGGAGAAGGGGAAGATGCGACCTGCCGTAGGTCAGGCGTTTGCGGGAATAATACACCAGATCGCCATCAATCCGGAACTCGACAAAGCCGCTGTCTGTAACCAGTATCTCGTAGGTGTGCCACCCGCCAAGATAATGATCGCGATAGGGCCGCCGGCTGATCTCCAGGTCTCCGTCTTCATCCACCAGGCAGCAGGTGAGAGTGCCTCCTTCCGGGATGATCCCCCCCGTCCATCCGAGATGGCCGAGGTAGTCGTAGCTCATCCCGACCAGCCAGTCCGGCCAGACACCCTGTAGAAAAGCGTCCGGGTTCCGGGGGAATCCGAAGGAACCCCCGAAGCAGACGGAACCGCTTCGGCCGGAAATAAATAGATCGCAGCGGACAACCATCCCCGGAGAGAGATGAAAGACCCGCTTGCTCAGCAACCCGTTCTTCTCCCCGGCGGCGCCGGTGTCCAGGGCGGGGGCGGGATTGCCGTGACGAGCGTTGATCCGCGGACCGGGCCGAGCAAAGAAATGCCACTTCTGTTCCGGCTCACCGGAAAAATCGTCATGAAATATCCGGTGCCCGGACGGCGACGCGACGGAGGCCGGCGGGCAGGAGAGAGCGGAGAGGCAGAGGAGAACAAGCGGGCAGGGAACGATCCTCAACAGGACTGCTCGTCTCAACTGCAGCCTCTTCTGATGTTGAACGATGAACCTTGGACGTTGAAGTTCATCTCTTATTCCCTGACCAGTTCCTCCTCCACCTGCGCGATCAGCTTCTTCAGAGTTTCAATCCCCGCCGCGGGAAGAAGCTGAGAAAGCTCAACAGTATTTTTCACCGTCCGCAGGGAACCGAGCACTCGTTTCAGCGCCTCCTGCCGCTTCGTTGCCCAGGCTTCCTCGGGATCGAGAGTCGATTCCCGGGCGGCCTGGAGGAGACTCCGGTACTGGCGGCCGATTTCTTTCGGCCGCATCTCATCATCAAAGACCGCCGAGCGGAGTTTACCGTAATCTTCTTCGGAGATCGCCTTTTTGGCCCGGGCCATCCGGAGGACGTTGACGCTCTCATAATCCGGAAGCTTCTCGATCCGGTCTCCATCTTCCAGGAAGGCGGAAAGACTGGCCGGTTCTTCCCTCTTCAAGAACAGGTACGAGCGGAGGAGCTTGTCCACCGTCTGCTGCCGCAGCTTCAGTTCCCGGGTGCAGTAGCTCTCAAAGGTCGGGAACCCCCACTCCCGGAAGGACTGCTTTTTCCCCACCACGCTCACGAACCGGCCCAGTTCCAGCCAGTTTCCCTTGAACTTCCTGACCGCATCCAGCACCTGGAAACGGAGGCTCTCCGGGTCCAGGTGTTCCATTTTTCCCTCGATCTCGCTGATTGTTCTCGTCATTATTTTTTACTCCGTAAAAAATGAATACTTCCGATTGTCCGGAGTTTAACATAATTGAAGTTCGGCTGGTAGAAAATATGTCATATTTACCTTCTTCACCACGGGTGGTATTCTCCCTCCATGTCCGGGAATAACGAATCGAAGACGGCCCTGACCCGACCGGGCTTTTTCCACCGGAGCCATAAGCCGCTGGCGGCGGCGGTGGCGGTCCTGATTCTCTCCTACGCGCCGGTGGCTCGTCCGATTCAGTTCTTCCTGCGAACGTCGCTGGGGCCGGAAGGAATGATGCTGTTTGTTCTGCTCATCTTCCTGGCCGGCGGCGTTCTTTTCTTTTCCTCCTCCCGTCTCTGGAAACTTCCGTTGAAGAATATCATTCTTACGATCACGGTCTTTCTGGCCGGGCTTATTTACTCCTTCACCCTCCGCCTCCCCGAAGAAAGAATCCACCTGGTGCAGTTCGGACTGCTGGGCCTGCTGGCCTGTCCCAGCCTGAAGGGGCAGGCCTCCGGTGGATGGAGATGGCTCTGGAAGCCGCTGCTCTTTGTCTCCCTGGTCGGGGCGGCCGATGAAGTTTTTCAGTGGTTCCTGCCGGACCGGTTCTTTGATCTCCGCGACATCCTCTTCAACGCCCTCGGCGGCGTCTGGGGGATACTGCTTTACATGACGGTGAGGGGGAGAAGCGGTGAAAAGATGAACATCGAACGTTCAACGCATAAAGATACGGTGATCCGTTATCAGTAATCAGTTGTCAGTACCTCTCCCGGTCGGCCGATACTGATTACCGATCACCGATTACTGATTACCGTCATTACATATGAAAATAATCTCCTGTATCTTGCTCTGGATCTTTTTTCTCCTTCCCACGATCAGGGCGGAAGATAACAGCGCTCTGGAGCTGCATTTCATCGACGTCGGTTACGGGGACGCCATCCTGATCAAATCCCCTTCGGGGCGATTCGCCTTGATCGACACCGGGTATCCGGAAGCCGCCGGCCGTGTATCCGCCTACCTCAGGGAGAGGAATGTCGAAACGCTTGATCACCTGATCATCACCCACCCGCATCCCGACCATCTGGGAGGAGCGGCCGGTCTGCTGAAACAATTCCGGGTTGAGCAAATATACGACAACGGCCAGAAAATCGATCAATTTGATGAAAGGCTGACCGTGTCCAGGGGCCGAGAATACGAAAGATCGGTCCGGGAACGGGAGTCGTACCGGGTGCTAAAGGCGGGTGACACGATTCAATGGGATGGGGTCTCCCTGGAAGTCCTCTGGCCCCCGGACACCCGGGCGGGAAGAGACTGGAACGCGAACTCGCTGTCAATCATGCTTTGCTATGACGGTTTCCGGGCGTTCCTGGCGGCCGACAACAATACGGTCAGCGAACAGGAACTCTTGAAAAAGGGCGAACAGGCCCTGAAAGCCGGCCTTCTGAAAGTCGGCCACCATGACGCCGGGGACGCCACCGGGCCGGCGTTTCTCCGCGCGGTTTCCCCCCGCTGGGCGGTCGTCTCGGTCGGAGAGAGCCCCTGGAACTATCCCTCGCCGGCGGTGCTGCGCCGGCTGGAGGGTCAGTGCGAGCGGGTCTTCCGGACCGACCGGGACGGGAACATTATCGTCATGATTCTCCCTTCCGGGGAAATCCGGACAATAAAGACCAGCCGGAGTAGTGTGCCCGTATGGCACTGCATCGATACCGGCTCCGGCATTGTTCAAAATTAACCCGATTTATTCCTGCCTGCCGGCAGGCAGGAATAAATCGGGTTAAGGTTAACAGCCAAGGCTGACCTCAATGAAACGTACGATAAAAATTATTATCTTCGCTTCCTTTATTCTTGGGATTGCGTTACTGCTAACCGCATTGGTATACCGCGGTGAATTGCTCGGGCATTTCCATGCCCGGGCCGGCATCTCCGATCTAAGGAACGGGAATGTTGAGTCGGCATTACATCATCTAAAAAAAACGGTCGAGGCGTGCCCTTTCGACCGGCAGGCGAACAGCATTTTTGGACGCTGGATGCGCTATTTCGGCAAGCGGGATGAGACCGTCGGTTTTTATAGGGATCTGGTGAAGATTTATCCCCGGGAGCCCATATTTCACTATTTCCTGGGAATGAATCTCTTAACACCCCGCCAGTATGAAGCGGGGGTACGCGAACTGGGAAAAGCCCTGAAGATAGATCCTGGTTATTATCCGGCCTATTACGGCCTTGGTATCTATCACACCCTGATGGGCGAAGCGGAGATAGCCGAGGATAATTTCCGGAAGTGCCGGGAGCTGGCCCCGGACTCAGATCTCTCTTATCTGGGCCTGGGCTATCTCAATAACTCCCGGCGGTGGGATAACGAAGCCCTGCGAGAATTTGAAACGGCTTGTCAAAAACGTCCGGACGACTTTCTCTGCCATAAAATATTGTTCACGTTATATTCTTCAACCGGGCAAAGAGACAAGGCAATCGCGGCGATGCAGAGGGCGTTATCTCTCTGCCCGTATCTGCCCCATTACGATACTCTCCGGAAGCAGTTAAAAAAGTATTCTTCCCAGGAAATCAAGCAGGTACCACCATTGCCGCCTGAGCAGGAAGAACGAATTCGTGAAAAGGAAAGAGCCGCTTTCGCCCGTTGGCAGAGAGAAGCCGGAGAGCAAGTTGACCCGGCGCGAGCTAACCTCACTATGGCTAAAAAGATCTATGGCGAGTTTGATATTGAAAAGTATCTTGAAGAGATCAATCGGATGGCCGAAGACCTGGGACCTGTAATCCGTTTACTCACCTCACCCCGTGAGAAGATAAAGCGAATCAATCAATATCTATTTCAGGAAATAGGGATCACGGTGCCCTGGATCAAAGGCGACCCGAACGATGTATTTCTGAACCGGGTTCTGGAGAGAAAACAGGGGAACTGTCTCGGCCTCAGTTGTCTCTATGTCTCATTAGGCCGGAGATTGAATCTCCCGATTTACGCGGTGGTTGCGTACCGGCATATATTCTGCCGGTATGATGACGGCCGGGAGAGAATAAATATCGAAACTCAGTCCCGGGGAGAAGAATTACCCGATTCACTCTATCGACTCTCTCTCCCCCCGGCCTGGATTGAGAGAGGGATATATTTAAAGAATGCAACCTCTGAAGAGTTGACCGCCATCCTGCTTCATGGTCGCGGTTGGGTTTCAATGGCGAATAAAAAATACCAGTATGCGGCGGACGATTATAAAGAAGCGCTTAATCTGACATCTGATTTAGCCGGGCTCTGGTTCGGGATGGGTCTCGCAAGTTACCTGACCAGCAATTACGAAGAAGCAATTGATTACTTTGAAGCATCCTTACAATTGGAACCGGGCTATGACAACGCTCTCTACAATCTTGGAAAAGCATACAACCGGAGAGGAAACACGGGGATGGCAATTCAGAGCCTCCAAGAAGCCCTCTCAGTCACCCATAATCGTTTCATCTCTTTCAAGATCTTTCTGGAACTGGGAAGGGCACAGCGTAAAAGACGCGACTATCAAAAATCGATCGAAGCTTATCAGGCAGCATTGCGGTTAGAGCCGGATTCAATTTCAGCCAAGGATGATCTGGCATTTACATACCGTAGTTTTAATGAATTTGATAAGGCGAAAAAACTCTACCAGGAGATATTAAAGAGAGAACCGAACAACGACAGGGCTTTATTAGGCCTGGGCATGATCTCTACCGATTTGAAGGATCACGAAGTGGCGTTACCCTATTTCAAACAATCGGTCGAGGCCAAACCCGGAATTCCTTATCACCATTACCGGTTAGGACTGTGCTATGCCCGCCTGGGAGATATAGAAAATGCTGAGCGTCAGCAGATTATTATAAAAGACCTGGAGCCGCGTCTCGCGAACAGGCTATTACAGGCCATAAAAGTGAAGTCGAAAGATGGGAGAGGAGAAAAGAGAGGAACCAGTAATCAGTGATCAGTAATCAGTAATCAGTGATCAGTAGGCCACCGCCCGGCGAAACACTGACTACTGATTAAGCTTTGAGATAAAAGCATTCTGGGCGCTTCTATTAATCGGTTGATCCGGCTTTGCCGTGGGGAAACCGGCAGACTGGGTATAACCGATACTCCTGGCGATCATACTCGACGGGATTGCTGAAAGCCCCGCCTCCGGCCCGGCGACGCGGGCGCCTGCGAAGAGAACGCTCCGGCCGCTCCCCGCGCTATCTTTTCAATATTCTGTGGACGTATGATAGATCCCTCGATATTTCACTCACGCACACACCTCGCCCGGAACTCACCTGGTAACCGGCATATCGCCGGCAACGCCGAAGTACACCCGGGTCACGCCCCGGACCGACCACAATCCGGCCTCGGGACGGAAGATGCCTCCCGTCTCCTGGGCGCCGCCGGTAAAACGCCCGGCGAAGGGGATGTCGCCGGGGCGGCCGAAATAGACGCGATCGCCGCCCCGGACCGCCCAGAGGCCGGTCGACGGCCGGAAGACGGCGATATCCGCCGCCCACTGTATCTGTGCTCCGTACCAAACGTAGTCGGCCGGGACCGGCGTGTCACCGGCGGTACCGAAATACGCCCGGGTCACCCCCCGGACCGCCCAAAGGCCGGTCGACGGCCGGAAGATCCCGATATTATCCAGGCCGTCACCGTTATAATCGGCCGGGACCGGGAAATCACCCGCCGTTCCGAAATAGGCGGCGGTCACGCCCCGCACCGACCAGAGGCCGGTCGTTTTGTTGCAAACGGCGAAATCACAGCTGCCGTTTCCGTCATAATCGCCCGGCACGGGCAGATCGGATGAACTGCCGAAATAAACCCGGCTCACCTCCTTGATCGCCCAGAGGCCGGTCGACGGCCGGAAGATCCCGACATCGGCGAAGCCGTCACCGTCATAATCTCCGGAGACCGGGATGTCCCCGGCGGCGCCGAAATAAACCCGGCCCAGGTTCCGGACCGCCCAGAGGCCGGATGAGGGGCGGAAGACGGCCAGATCGGAATTTCCGTTGCCGTTATAGTCCCCCGAAGAAAGAACCATGTATTCCGGCGTCGGCGCCGGGGTCGGCGTCGGCGAGGGGAGGGTGTAGGAGAAGATCACTCCGTAATCGTACACACCGCCGCAGGAAGTCATCCCGTAGAGAGTGTTGTCGGCAAGGAGCAGGCCGTTTAAAAGGAGAAAGGTCCCATCCCCGGTCTGCACGCTGAAGTCATGGAGGATGGTATACCCGGACCCGTCCTTCTCCATCGCGAAAAGTGTCCCCCCGTAGTACCCTCCCCCTCCCCCGCCGCCGAATATGGTCGTCCCGTAGAGGCGGGTGCCGTCGGAGACCAGGGTCGCTCCCGGAGCGAGGCCGTCTTCCGCGAAGTCGGGGAAGTTATGAATAATTGTATAGTCCGAACCGTCGGGGTTGAGGGAAAAAACAGTCCCGTCATAGTTCGTTCCTCCATAGGCCGTCGTCCCGTAGAGGCGGCTGCCGTCGGAAAGGATGCCGCTTATCGGCAGGGCGCCGTCATCGGTCTGGACGCCGAATTGGTGAAGTATGGTATATGAACTCCCGTCGGTTTCCAGGGAGTACAGTGTCCCGGAAAGCGGCAGCGGCAAGGTCAGCGTGGTGGTTCCGTAGAGCGTCCCGGAATCGAGGGTCACGGTCGCGTACGGCAATGCCCCGTCCCCCAAAAACGCGGGAAAACTGTGGAGGACGGACGCGGAAGAAACGTTGGGTTCCAGCGAAAAAACCGTGCCTCCCCCGATCGTCCCGCCCCAGACAGTTGTCCCGTAGAGCATCGTTCCGTCGCCGACCAGGCCCCCATAGGGGTTTCTCCCATCACCGGGATAGGTGCTGAAGCCGTGCAGATCGGTATAACCGGTCCCGTCGGTGTTAATGGCGAAGACCGTTCCGTAATAATTGGGACCGTAGTATGACGTCGTTCCGTAGAGCACGCTCCCGTCGGAGACCAGGCTTCCCGTCGGGGCAGCACCCGAGTCGGTCTGGAGACCGAAGTGATGAATTATGGTATAACCGGAGCCGTACGGGGCGATGGAAAAAATCGTTCCGTAATCCGCCGAGCCGCCGTAAGAGGTTGTTCCGTAAATCATGCTCCCGTCGGAGACGAGTGTCCCCCGCGGCTTCGCTCCGTCGTTATCGGTCCACCCGGCGAAGCTGTGCAGGATCGTGTAGCCGGTCTGGGGCGCCGCGGCAACGGGAATGGTGACACACAAAATCATGATTGCGGACAGTGCAACAGAAACCTTCATATCCTACCTCCTAAGAAGAGAACAACTCCGTTAAATTTGCGCCGCCGGTGCTAATTTATGGAATAATACAATAATCTTCCGTTCCGGATCAATGTTTTTCCGGTTCATTCACCCCTTCTTCTCTCTCGATCTTCTCCCTCCAGGTGAGGGCCGGGGGGTAACCCGGAGAAAGCCTGAGCGCCTCGTTCATCCGGGCGGCCGACTCGGGGAGACGACCCTGGCGGTAATAGACAACCCCGAGATTGAAGACCGCCTCCACCATTTCCGGCTGCAGCTCCAGCGCCTTCCCGTAGGCTTTTTCGGCTTCATCGAACCGCCCCAGCCGGGTGTAGATCGAGCCCAGGTTGTTGTGCGTTGACGGGGACAGCGGATCGATCTCCAGCGCTCTCTGAAGAACCCGGAGCGCGTCCTGCGATCGCCCGGCCAGTCCGTAGGCGGCCCCCAGCAGCGAGAGCGAAACCGGGCGGCCGGGGTCGAGCGACACCGCCGTCTCGTACTCCCGGACCGCCTCCGGTACCCGGTGAAGCCGGAGGAGGGTGTTGCCCAGGTTCCGGCGGCAGGCCGCGTCCCGGGGCTTGAGCCGGAGCGCCTCCCGGTACTCTCTCTCCGCCTCGTCGAGACGCCCCTCCGCCAGGTAGGTGTTTCCGAGGTTATACCGGGCCCGGGGGCTGCCCGGGGAGCGGCGGGCGGTCGCCCGGTAAATCGTCGGGTTGTCCTTCCAGTCCAGGTTCCGCCGGATGGTGAGGGCGGAGAAAAAAACGAGCGCCGAGAGAATTACGACGACCGCCGACGGGCGGCTGCCGGCTTGACCGCCGGGCCGGAACAGGCACGTTTCCATCGCCAGGGCCACAAGCAGGAAAAAACCGGCCGAGGGAAGATACAGCCAGTGTTCGGCCATCTCGGCGTTGAGGGGGAACCAGTTCAGATAAGGAAGAAGACCGATGCCGAACCAGGCGATCCCGAAGAGGATTAACGGGAAACGCCGGCGCGCCCGGAGAACGGCGAGCGCCGCTCCGGAGAGAAAAATCGCCGGCCCCAGCACCGAGGGAGAAAAAAAAGACCCGGCCGGAGAAACAACCCGTTCCATCCGCAGGCCCACCGGGATCAAAAGCACCTTGAGATAGAGAAGAAGCACCTTCCAGCCGGTGAGAAACCTTTCATAAAAAGGATAGGGATTCGAGGTCAGCGGGACCGTTCCGCTTCTGAAGACCGCGGCCCGGGCCGCCAGGTAGAGAAGGGCGATTAAAAAGAGCGCCGCGACATACCGGCCGAAAGCGGGAGCGGGCGACGCACCGGGCCCGCCTCCCTTTTTCCGTGAGATGGCGGCGGCGCCCAGGAGAACAAGGAGGGGCAGGACCAGGGAGGATTCCTTGGACAGGAGAGCGAGCAGAAAGCAGACCGCCGACAGGAACAGGAATCCTCGCCGTATTACCCCGGCTGATGGAGTTGAACCCGCATTTTCTTTTTCCGCCAGGAAAAAGAAAAGGGAGAGCAAAACGAAGAACGCGGCCAGCAGGTCGGCCCGGCCGGAGACATAGGCAACCGCCTCCGTCTGGACGGGGTGGATCAGGAAAACGAGCGCGGCCAAAAAAGCTATCGGCCGGCGGCCGCCGATCATCGTCAGGATGCGCAACACCAGGACGGAATTGACGATATGCAGCAGCAGATTGCTGAGATGATATCCGAAGGGGTTCACCCCCCAGCACTGGTAGTCGGCGGCGTAGGAAAGAGCCTGGAGAGGACGGTAAAAATTTCCTCTGATTCCGCGGAAGAGGCCGGCCGCGAAAAAACCGGGGACGGCGGCCGGAGACCGGATGGAATGGTTCTCCACCACCAGGTTCTCGTCGTCCCAGACAAAGCAGTTCCCCAGGGAACCGGCATAGACCACGAATCCGGATACGACCAGAACGGCCACCGGCAGGAAATTGAAATCAAGGATGTTTTTTATCCGCCGCTTTCCCATGCCGGGGAATATATTACCATGAAGAGCACGAAGGGCACGAAGGGCACGAAGGAATACTCTTTCTTGGTTCTTTATCATTGTTTATGGAAGACGTTACTTATGGATACTAATGCTATATGATTATGACTAATTTCCAAATTCCAAATTCCAAATAACAAACAAATCACAAATTCCAAATCACAAATTCTCCTAGCTGTACCCTATTCGAAAAGCGTATCCCTTTGAAACAAAACTAATTAAAACCTTTTGGCTACGACGGCTGAATTGATATTTGGAATTTATTTGTTAATTTCAGCCGGAGGCTGATCAGCCTCCGGCTGAGGTGCTTGTTATTTGTGATTTCTTTCTACTCTTCTTGTTCTCCGTGGTAATCTATCCCGATAATGAGAAAACGAGTACTTTTTTTTATTCTGATCATCGTTCTCGCCGCCGGCACCTGGTTCTTTCTGACTAAAAAAAGCCGGGAACCCCGGCCCAATCTCCTGTTGATAACCATGGACACCACCCGGGCCGACCGCCTGGGTTGCTACGGTTATCCCGGCGCCCGGACGCCGGCCCTTGATGACCTTGCCGGCAGCGGCATCACCTTCCACCGTTTCTTCAGCAATGTGCCCCTCACCCTCCCTTCTCACGCCACGATAATGACCGGCCTTTACCCTCCCGAACACGGCTGCCGCGTCAACGGGGGATGCCGTCTCGGCGATGACATACAAACCCTGGCCGAAGTCTTCTCCGCTCACGGCTACCGGACCGGCGCCTTCGTGGCCGCTTTCGTGCTTGACCGCAAGTTCGGCCTCGACCGCGGATTCGACGTTTATGACGATTACGATGTCCCGGCCGCCGATGACATCTACGACGAGAGCGCCATGTACCGCTACCGCCGGGCGGACCGGGTTGCCGATGCCGTTCTGAAGTGGCTGGATGAACATTCCGGCGAACCTTTTTTCTGCTGGGTTCACTTCTTTGATCCTCATCGTCCCTACTACTTCTCCCCCGCTCCCGGGGAGGGTTTGAGCGGCGCCTACGACCGGGAGATCGCGTTCATGGACTCGCAGATCGGCAGGCTGACCGGCTTCCTGCGGGACCGGGGGTTGCGCGGCCGGACGGTCATCATCGCCCTCGGCGACCACGGGGAAGGGTTGGGGGATCACGGGGAAGAAGAGCACGGCCTCCTCCTGTACAACCCGGTGATGCGGGTCCCCCTGCTGATCTCCGATCCTTTCCCAGGCGGACCGGGGAAAAATATCGATGCCCTCCTCTCCACCGTCGATCTCTTTCCAACCATTCTGGATATCTTCGGATGGGAGATCCCGGAAGGGATCAGCGGCCGGAGCTTTGCCCCCGGGCTGACCGGCGGCCGACTTTCCGACGGTG
>JAZDIV010000049.1:0-11455 GCA_043804695.1 PVC group bacterium
GGCCCGGCGACTCATCGAAGATGGGGGGCGCTGGGAGGATGGGAAAGGAAATATCCCTTGCGTACCAGAGGATACCAATATATACTAATCATACCATGAAGAACAAGAAGGCTGACCGAAACGAGTTCATGACCCTGCCGGAGGTGGCGGAATATCTCCGGCTCTCCATTCATACGATCTACAAGATGGCCCAGAACGACCGCATTCCCGCCTTGAAAGCGGGGGCGGTCTGGCGATTCAACCGGGCGGAGATCGACGAATGGATGAGGAGCGAGGCGACGCGGCGGCGGGAAGAGCGCCGGAAGAAGGCGGGGGGCGGAAATTAAACCATGAGCACCGGAACAGCAAACAACGGGGACAATAAAAGGAAGCTCTGCGGGCTCGTAATCCGCGTGAGCACGGCGCGGCAGGCGGACAATCCCGAGGGCTCGCTGAAGAACCAGCTCCAGCGGCTTCGCGCGCACATCGACTACAAGAACACGGCCTGCGGTGAGAAATGGGTCGAGTCCGAAAAATATGTGCTTGAAGCCGTATCGGGGAAGGATTCGATCAGGAGCCGTGAGTTCGCCCGTCTCTTCGACGACGCACGGACCGGCAGAATCAATACCGTCATCTGCACTTCCCTTGACCGGATAAGCCGCTCGGTAAAGGACTTCCTCAATTTCTTCGAATATCTCAACCGCTATGATGTCGAGTTTGTTTGCCTCAAGCAGAATTACGACACCACCACCGCCCAGGGGCGCCTGTTTGTCACGATGATGATGGCGCTGGCAGAGTTTGAGCGGGAACAGACCTCGGAGCGGAACCGGGAGGCGACGCTGGCCCGGGCCGAACGAGGCCTGTGGAACGGCAGCCAGATTTTCGGCTACGACATGGACCCGATAAACCGGGGCCGGCTCATACCCAATGAAGCGGAGGCGGCGATAGTCAATTTCGCCTTTGACCATTATCTGAAGCACGGTTCGATCAGCGAGACGGCCAAGGAGCTCAACCGGAGGGGCTACCGGACCAAGTCTTACAAGTCAAGGCGGGGGACGATCCATCCGGCGAAAGAGTTCAAGTTCACCAGCGTTCACAGAATCCTCCACAACCTGGCCTATCTCGGCCGGAAAGAGATCAACAAGAAACAGAGGGGAAGAGACGATCTGCCGGAAGAGCGGCGTTACCGGGTGGTGAAAGCCGTCTGGCCGGCAATAGTTGATGAGGAGAAGTTCTACCAGGTCGCGAAACTGACCAAGGCCAATAACCACTCGAACGGGAATAAGGCCCGCCCGGTAAGACACAATTACCTGCTGAATCAAGGGTTCATCTGGTGCGGCAAGTGTGGCAAGCAGATGGAGGGCCGGTCGGGCACCAGCCATAGACAGAAACGCTATTATTACTACGCCTGCAAAAACACCCTCTGCCGTTTCCGTATTCCGGCCGATGAGATAGAGAACATTGTCCTGGGAAGGCTCAAAGAACTCGCCCGGCAAAGGGATATTCTGGAAGAGATAGTGGCGGCAACTAACATCAAGCTGAGAAAAGAGCTGCCGCAGCTGAAAGAGCAAAAGGCGCTGCTGGGAAAAGAGCTGGATAAGATAAAGAATTTGGCCGACCAACTGCTTGGGGATACGGCCAACCTGGCGACGGAGGAAAACAAGGTCTTCCTGAAAGAAAAGCTCGATGATCTGGCAAAGAGACGGCGGGACCTGGAGAACGGCCTGGAAGATGTGGATATGACCATTGAAGAGATCGAGCGGGAATCAGTGAGCAAAGACCTGGTGAAGCTTGCTCTCAACAATATTATGGATGCCTTCGATAAGGCAAACCCATACCAGCAGAAACAATTGCTGGGGCTTGCCCTTCACAAGGTGGAGATTTCTGGTAACCGCATCAAACTGGCTTTGCGCGGCCGGCCGCCGGAAATGCTTGCCCTGGAGCCGGAAAAAGTGATGGCGCAGAGCGTAGGACGCTCTGCGCCATCCAACTGGCTCCCCGGAGAGGGCTCGAACCTCTAGCCTAGTGGTTACAAGTGCCCCGGAGTTTCCTCCGGGCTTGGACTATCTCATCTTCCTCGAACGATGGAAGTCGGGCGCTACTGAGGCTTATTGGTAGGGAATCCTCATCCTCTAGTCTCTGCACGTTCCTGCCTACTGCCAGGACTAAAGTCCTGCACTACGCAACACCCTTTCGGCAGGCTTCGCTCAGGGTTGCCATATCCGGACTGTTATCGGAATATAACGCCTTTGGAGCAATTTCGTAGGGCAGCCCTTCAGGGCTGCCCTTATCAGGCAGGGCTAAAGCCCTGCGCTACGAGCATTATCGAAATTCCGATACTTGGACTTAGGTTCCCCTGAATTCACCCGATTTTTCAACCGCGGTTACCCGCGGAAGCTGCCATGAGAGATCCTTCGACTCGCCCTTCGTCCTTCGACCCATTCGACAAGCTCAGGGACTACGTCAAGTTCAGAACTCAGGACTCGCTCAGGATCAATTTTCGCTTTGCGAAAATTGACAGCCACCCGCTCTACCATTGAGCTACCGGGGAATAGTTCAGTAATCAGTGATCAGTAAACAGTAATCAGTTAACTGCCGGTGACTGATTGCTGGACTTCAGTTTGTCAATGAACAGACTTTCACCAGGAATATTACCGACTGGGGCAAGAAAATCAATTCTTTCTTTTTCCATCCTGCCTGGCAGGACGGAAAAAAGAAAAAGCCGGGACGGCCGGCACAATGAGGTAAAGGTGCTCCGGAAATCCGGATCATGTCCTGACACCTCAGGCTATCTCAACCTCGGACCTGATTCGCGGACTCGTGCTCGACCGCCCGGCTGATTCCTGCTCTGTCCCTGGTTACGCAGGCTAAAGCCTGCGGCTACCAATAAATATATTTAGCAAAAATTATAATGCTGGGCGGCCGCTAATGCTGGTAGCGCTTCGGCTTCCCGAATGGGCGACGCTTTCGCGTTCTGTCCCGTCCCGACGCTTTCAGAAGTTTCACCCGGCCTTCTGATATTTCGGACGTAGGTGATTATGGCCGCCCAGCAATTCTAATATACAATATGGGGAAGACACTGGCAAGAGAAAAAATAAAAATAAATTAGCGTCAAACGGTGACCTTCTTAACGTCCTCGCCGGTCTTTTTCAGGAGGGAGGCCCACTGGTCGTCCACCCAGGCCTGGAACTCGGCCAGCAGGGGCTTGTTCTTCTCTTCCAGCAGGTGCTTGAACCGGCCCTGGACCTTGATCCATTCCTCGATCGTGAGTTTCTCTTTCGGCTTGTAGTTCAGTTTCCAGGCCTCGTCCTCCACCTCGTAAAGCGGCCAGAAGCAGGTCTCCACCGCCGCCTTCACGATGTCGATCGAGGTGACGGGCTGCGTGCGCCAGCCGCGGAAGCAGGAGGAGAGGACATTGATGAAGGTGGGCCCCTTGATGGCGAGCGCCTTCTTGACCTTACCGATGTAATCCCGCCAGTTATGAGGAGATGCCTGGGCAACATACGGGATGTGATGGGCCGCCACGATGGCGGTCAGGTCCTTGGGGAACTGGGTCTTGCCGGGGATGACATCGCCCGCCGGGCTGGTGGTGGTGGAGGCGCAGAAGGGCGTCGCGCTGGAGCGCTGGATCCCGGTATTCATGTACGCTTCATTGTTGTAACAGATATAGAGGAAATCGTGTCCCCGCTCCAGGGCGCCGGACAGCGACTGGAGGCCGATGTCGTAGGTCCCGCCGTCCCCCCCGAAGGCGATGAACTTGACGTCCCCCTTGATCCTGCCCCTCTTTTTCAAGGCCCGGTAGGCGGTCTCCGTCCCGGTGATAGTGGCGGCGGCATTCTCAAAGGCATTATGGATGTAGGGAATCCGCCAGGCGGTATAGGGATAGATGGTAGTTGAGACCTCCATACACCCGGTGGCGAAAGAGACGACGACCGGACCTTCCACCGCCATCAAAGCCTGTCGGATGGCAATGACGCTGCCGCACCCGGCGCAGGCACGATGCCCCGGGCTCAACAGCTCAGGCTTCTTGGAGAGTTCTTTTAGATTCAATGGCATGAGAAAATCCCCTTATGATCGGGGTTGAAAACCCCTCCCACATTAATCGATTACTCGCGGACTCCGAGATGGAAGGCCGCTTCCTCATAGAAGCGACCGGCCTTCAGGTCACCAAAGACGCCGGCGATCATCTCGGGGGTGATATCCCGCCCGCCCAGGCCGTACACGTAGCCGGAGACCGGGATGTCCGCCTTCCGGTAGAGCGCCGACCTGACCTCCGGGAAAACGGGACCGGCAATGCTGTTAAATCCTTCCGCGCGATCAAGAACGGCGACCGCCCGGGAGCCGGCGATTGCTTTCGCTATCTCCGGCGCCGGGAAGGGCCGGAAGACCCGGAGCTTGAGAACTCCGACCTTCTCCCCCCGTTCTCTCAGATCATCCACGGCGGCCTTGGCCGTGCCGGCGGTGGAGCCGAGGACAACCACTACATATTCCGCGTCACCGGTGCAATACTCATCGAAGAAGCCGTAGGGGCGGCCGGAGATTTTTCCGAACTCCTCTCCCACGTCCAGGATCACCTTCTTGGCGTTCTTCATCGCCATCGCCTGCTGCATCTTGTGCTCGAAATAGTAATCCTGGAGGTCCAGGGGGCCGTAGGTCACGGGATGGCTGACGTCAAGGAGGGAATAACGGGGCTTGTATTCGCCGATGAACTTTTTGACTTCATCGTCTTCCAGCACATCCACCCGTTCCACAGTGTGGCTGATGATGAAGCCGTCGTGGGTCGACATCGCCGGCAGAAGAACATCCCTGTTCTCGGCGATCTTCAGGGCCTGGATGATGTTGTCATAGACCTCCTGGGAGTTCTCGCTGTAAAGCTGAATCCATCCCGAGTCCCGGCAGCCCATGGAATCGCTGTGGTCGCAGTGGATGTTGATCGGGCCGGAGAGGGCGCGGTTGACCACCGCCATCACAATCGGCAGACGGGTAGAGGCGGCGATGTAAACGATCTCCCACATCAGGGCCAGCCCGTTGGCCGAGGTGGCCGACATGACCCGGGCGCCGCCGGCGGAGGCGCCGACCGCGGCGCTCATCGCGGAGTGCTCCGATTCAACCAGGATCATCTCGCTCTGGACTTTCCCGTCGGCAACGTACTGGGCGAAAGTCTGCATCAGTTCCGTCTGGGGAGTGATCGGATACGCGGGCACCACATCCGGGTCGATCTGCTTCATGGCATAGGCGCCGGCTTCGTTGCCGGTGAGGGCGAGCATTTTACTCATAATAAAATTTTCCTTCAGAAAATTTTAACTTACAGTTAATCAACAATTAGATATTTATTTCCGGGTTCCGTTTTCGCCCTACAAAATTGAGATTCGAATCAACTTCCGGGTGGTGATTCCCTGATCCCCCATTCATCAATCCCGATTTCCGGGACCTTCTCTTCCAGTACCATTTCGATCGCCTGCACCGGACAGGTATGAGCGCAGATCCCGCAGCCCTTGCAGTGCTTGTAGTCATAGCCGGCCATCTTTTCATCTTCAACCAGGACCGAGCCGTCGGGACAGAAGATCCAGCACTGCAGGCAGTCGATGCATTTTCCCTTATCAAGGACCGGACGGGCTGCCCGCCAATCGCCGGTCTCGTACTCAAAGGAGTTGCCGGCGTGGACAATCAGGCCGCCGATCGGTATCTCTTTCCACCCGGGTGCTTTTTCATTCATGTCGTTACTTCCTCGAATGCTCGTTCAACCGCTTTGATATTCCCATTCAGAATATGGGGGGTGAACTTCCTGGCCAGCTCCTGACGGATATCGGAGACAACCGACTCCAGCTTCACCACCCCGGTTGCCTTTACCAGCGCTCCGAGAAGGGGCATGTTGGGAATGGCGCGGCCGATCTCTTCTTTCGAGATCCGGTCCGCGTCAACCACCCAGACCTTCTTTCCTTCCAGGAAGGGATACTGTTCCTTGAGCTTGCCGGCAGGGAAAGTGCTGTTGATAATGATCGTCCCCCCTTCCTTCAGGCCGTCGCAGACATTGACAGTATCGAGGAGGCTTGGATCCAGAACAAGGACAATATCGGGATGGTAGACGGCTGAGTGCATTTTAATCAGGCCGTCGCTGATCCGGGTATACCCCTTCATGGGGGCGCCCGAACGTTCCGGACCATACTCCGGAAACCCCTGACTGTATTTCCCTTCATTGAGGGCCACAAACGCTAAAAACTCCGCCACGGTCTTGGCGCCCTGACCGCCGCGGCCATGCCACCGTATTTCGATTATCTCTGTCATAAAATAACTCACTTCGTTTGTTATTTTATCCGGCTCCCCGATTGAATCAATCGGGGAGCTGTTGGTTAACTAAACTATATTCATCAATGCAACCCCGATTATATCGGGGCGGAGCACCTTTAAAAAAGCCTTATAACCTCAGCCACTATTTGCCCCTATGGAATATAACGTATCAGTCGGCTTTGAAAAGCCCTACAACACAATTATTCCATCCGGTTTGGTTGTACAGTAGCAAAACCTTAAGAAATCGGCAAATTATTTTTATCAGAACGATCAGGGGTCACTTTCTTCCCAGGTCAATCGAACGCGCCTTTTTTAATACTCGCGACGGCCTTCGATCGCCTTCATCAGAGTTGCCGGGTCCATGAAATCGAGCGAGCTGCCCACCGGGATGCCAGCGGCGATGCGGGTGACCCTGACCCGGAGGGCTTTGAGAGCCCGGGCCAGGTAAAGGGCGGTCGTCTCCCCGTCAATATCGGAGCCGGTGGCGATAATCACCTCGTGCGGGGCGGTTTTCTTCGCCCTGGCCAGCAGTTCCTTGATCCTCAGGTCTTCGGGGTTGAATCCATCCAGAGGGACGATCTTACCCATCAACACGTGATAGACTCCCTGGTATTTCCCGGCCTGCTCGAGGGCGATCACGTCCTTGGGTTCCTCCACCACGCAGATCAGTCGGTGGTCACGGTGATGGTCGCGGCAGATCCGGCAGACATCGCGGGTGGTGAGGTTCCCGCAGACCGGGCAGAACCGTATTTTGGCCTTGACTTCGGCAATCGATTGCAGGAGATCACCGGTCGCGGCATTGCTGTTCCGTAAAAGGTGGAAGAGAATCCTCTGGGCGCTCCGGGGACCGATACCGGGCAAACCGGTCAGGGCATCGAGCGCTTTCTGCATCACGGTCGGGTAGCGGGCCATAATGAAGTGCCTAAAGTGCCTGAAGTTTTCAGCCGGAGGCTGATCCGCCTCCGGCGGAGAAGTGCCTAAAGTTAAAATCGATTACTCTCGGTAATCGGGATGAGAAGAAGGGAGGCAATACAGCCTACTGATTACTGCTCACCGATTACCGTTTACTGGAACCTTATATTCCCAGCCCCGGCAGGTTCAGACCGCCGGTGAGGGAGGACATCTGCTCCCGGCCGGCCTCCTCCACTTTCTCGGCCGCCTGCCGGATCGCGGCCAGGATCAGGTCCTCCAGCATCGGGACATCATCCCGGTCCACCACGTCCGGATTGATGGAAACAGAGACAAGATCCTTCTTCCCATTGACGACCGCCCTGACCATCCCTCCCCCCGCGCTCCCCTCCGCCTCCATTTTCGCCATGTCCTCCTGCAGGCGGAGCAGCCGGGCCTTCATCTGCTGGGCCTGCTTGAGCATCTTTCCCATGCCTGCCACGGTGAACACCTCCTCAAATATAAATTAGCGCCTTCGGCGCTAATTTAGTGAATTTTCTCTTTATTAAATATAAAACAGATTGATAGCGATCCGAATATTAGTTCGAGTCTAACCGCTCAATCCGCAACGGTAAGCCCTTGGTATCATAAGGCAAAACCTGATTATTTTATAACGTTAAGGGCTTACCGTTGTTTATTGAGCAGTTGCATTTAAACTAATTCTTGGATAATCATCAGTCTGTTACAAGTTTAAAAGGTACAATTCACTCCAATTCTTCTAAATTAGCGCCGGAGGCGCTAATTTATAGCTACTCCTTCACTTCCAGGATGCTCCCGTCAAACATCTCGAGCGCGGACTCAATCAAAGGATTCTCCCTGATGATGGTCTTCTTCTTCTCCGGGGACGATGGCGGCGTCTCCACGGGTTCCCTGCTGGAAGAATTATCTGCCCGGACCGCGAAAGCAAGCCGGACGGGAAAACCGAGTTTATTCTTGAGGAGGGTTTCCATGTAGGAACGTTTCGGAGGGGACTCCAGCGCCTCCCGGTGAAAATCGAACTCCTCGTTAAAATAGACCGTCAGAACGCCGTCTTCGAGCGGACCGGGTTCCGCTTCGGTCAGGTACGCCTTCAGGATCGGTCGGTTGGCCCCCAGGGTTTCCAGAAAATCCGGCCAGATTTCGCTGACGGAACGGGTTGGCACGGAATCGGTCTCCTTCTCCAGGTACTCTCCCGGGCCGGAAGGCTCATCCCGGTTCGCCGGAGGGGAAGGCAGGCCCGCCTCCAGTTCTTCCACCCGGGCGATCAGCTCATCGAGATAAACCCGGCCCCGGGACTGGGCGACCTTGATCAAGGCCATCTCCAGGGCAACCTGCTCTGAAATGGCGTTTTTAATCGTCCGCTCCGTCCCGATCAATTCATTGAGGATAAAGAACAAGCGGGGACCGGTGAAGGCCGCGCCCAGTTTTGTCATCTCCCGGGCTTCCTCGGCGGGGACATCGGTCAGCGGATCGGCCGATTGACTGATCGAAATGACGAGGAGATCGCGGAAGTGCCTGATCAGCGAGGAGAGAAACTGGGAGACGTTCCATCCTTGATCGATAATCTCCCCCACCAGGCTAATGATCCGGGAGAGATCACCGGCCAGGATGACATGGGAGAACTCGGTCACCACTGTACGGGGGACCAGGCCCAGCAAAGCCGTGACGTCCTGCTGCCGGATAGCGCCGTCGCAGTATACCAGCAGCTGATCGAGGAGGGATTCGGCATCCCGCATCCCTCCCTCGGCCGCGGACGCGATCGTGATCAGCGCCTCTTCCTCGCAGGGGACGTTCTCTTCCTCCAGAATCTGCTTGAGCCGTTCCAGAATCTTGTGCCGAGGGATTTTTCTGAGGTCGAAACGCTGGCAGCGGGAGACGATGGTATCCGGAATTTTGTGAGGCTCGGTGGTGGCAAAGAAAAATTTAACGTGGGGGGGCGGTTCTTCCAGCGTCTTTAACAGCGCGTTGAAGGCGGCGGTGGAGAGCATGTGGACTTCATCGATAATGTAAATCTTGTTCCGTCCGCGGGACGGGGCGTACTTGACATTCTCCCTCAGCTGCCGGACGTCGTCCACGCCGGTGTTGGAGGCGCCGTCGATCTCCATGACGTCGAGGTTGTTCCCGGCCATGATCTCCCGGCAAGAGTCGCATCGGTCGCAGGGGGTCGGGGTGGGCGAATCAGCGGCCAGGCAATTCAGGCTCTTGGCAAAAATCCGGGCCAGCGTGGTCTTGCCGATGCCGCGGGGGCCGGTAAAGAGGTAGGCGTGGCCGAGACGGTTCTGCTTGATCGCGTTCATCAGCGTGGTGGAGATGTGCTGCTGTCCCACCACCTGGTCGAACTGCTGCGGCCGCCATTTTATCGCCAGTGCCTGGTACATTATATTTTTTCCTCCGGAAAAAATAACGGAAAAGCATTTTACGCTATAAGTTATAAAATGACTATATCATCAGCTGAGATATATCCTTAGAAAGTCCTACACTATTTTATTTTCAGCGTCCCCGATCGGGGACGCTGAAAATAAAATACCACGCACCCTCTGTCGAGGCTCCTGAATCCGTTCTCCCCGCCGATCGGCTCCGCCCGGGTTGTTCCGCACCCCGCAAGAGGCCTGCTTACCGCTGCTTCCTTCCGGATCTGACGGGGTTGGCGAGCATTGCGTGCGCAGGACCCGGGCCTCAACGCTTCTCTAAACGGTTCAGCCGGAATCGGGATCACCCCTCAATCGGGAATTCGGCCCTGCTGAAGCGGATTGCAGGTCATCCACCGAAACCGGTGAAATCAGGGCACCGCTGGCTCCCCGCTTAGCGTGGTATTTTATTTCTTCGAAATAAAATAGTGTTTCTCTTTCTGCTTAAAGCAGAAAGAGAATATTATAAAATGTACTTAGCCTTCTCCTCTTTTAATATGTTTTTGATCTTCTTAATCTTTTTGTTTCCCATTCCTTTCAGTTGCAATAGTTCATCGTCCGATGCATTAAAGATGTTCTCTAAAGAACCGAATTTATTCAACAGGAGTTCGGCGTATTTGGGTCCTATCGACGGTATTGTCTCCAGCATACGTTTCTTCTGCGCATGCTGGTGACTCGATTTTCTCCGCCAGTAGTTTTTAGGCGTTTTGTTCGTGCCTTTATTATCAAGTTGCTTCTGAATTCGCACAAGGTATTCCGCGGTCTCTGCCGGACATTCTGAGAAAAGAACCGGGAGGCCCCAGGAAACGGTTATCGCTATCAATGCTCCCTTTATCGCCTGCGGAGAAGCCCCTCGTAACATGGTCGGGGGTAATCCCTCTACAATCAACAATTGCCTCTGCCCGTAATGACGCAATCTTGCTATCTGTTGAAATAATCTTCCACCCGTAAGTGAATTAACAAAATCCTGAGAAGATTTGCGCTCAATGTATATGCGATCATCAATGACATAATCGCCGACAATCAATTGTCTTATCCCAAAATCAACTTTGTGTTTACTTAATGCCTGAATGACCCCTGATCTCTGCTCCCGATAATCAATCAGAATCATAAGGCGGTTCACTCACACAAATGGCTATCTTCTGGTATTAGCTATACCATATATCGTATCATGCTGAGAATTACAGCATCAAATGCTTTTACGCTATTTTTTCGCGAAGCGAAAAAATAAAACGGAGAGGCAGGGATTCGAACCCTGGATACCCTTGTGGGGTACACTCGCTCTCCAGGCGAGCCGATTCAGCCGCTCTCGCACCTCTCCTTTAAAATTTTTCTAGCGAAATATTTTATTACAATTTTCCTGCGGAAAATTGGATAACGCCAATTATGCGTTACACTATTGTACTATTCTTCCGCCAGATTGTCCTTTAAATATGATTCGATGCTTTCGTTGGCCCGGACGGCATCGCCTTCCAGGACCATCAGGTCTCCCCAGTATCCGCGGGCGGCCTTCATGATCCCGTCCATCCAGGGTATCTGTCCGGACCGTAATTCGCTGGAGATCCCCTGTTCCTGAAGAACCTCTTGTAACAGTAATCCCTGAGCTTCGTCCTCCAATTGCCAGACGTTGATTATACGATCTTCCAGCATTAAATATTTACTCTCTATTTTTTTGCGCAGCAAAAAAATATAACGGAAGGGCTGGGATTCGAACCCAGGGCCCCGCAATGCGGGGCAACGGTTTTCGAGACCGCCCCGATCGTCCACTCCGGCACCCTTCCAATAAAATTTTTATGAAGTAAAAATTTTAATTTCGAGTCGTGCGCATTCAACCGGACTCTGCCACCTCTCCT
>JAZDIV010000050.1:0-2874 GCA_043804695.1 PVC group bacterium
GAGGGCCAGATCGGTGCGGCCATCGCCGTCAAAATCGCCGGAGGCGGGGGTGTCACTGCCGGTTCCGAAGTAAACGCGGGTCACCCCCTTGACCGCCCAGAGGCCGGAGCTTTTCCGGAAGACGGCGATGTCGGAGGTGGAGTCCCCGTCATAGTCGCCGGAGTCGAGAATCAGCGTGGCCGGTGTGGGGGAGGGGGTGGGGTTGCTGAAGGCGGCATACCAGGCGTTGGCGATCTCCTGATTCCCTTCCGCCCCGTTGGGGTTGATCCCGTCCCAGTAATAGGGGTAACCATACAGGTCTCCCCAGAAGTAATCCGTGTCCCAGTATGCCATGTACACCTGCCAGGGGTCGGCGAGGGCGCAGTTTTTTTCCGTGGCCAGCGGCGGGATGTAGTTAGTAGATAGGTCGGTGGAACGGTTGTAGTTCTCTATCGCATCGACCCGGGGGATGATTGTTCCCAGGATCGGCTCCACACCTTTGGCCCTTGCCCGATCGATCATCTGTCCCAGGTAATACGCGGTGTCGGAAAGAGCCACTCCCCACCCGACGTCGTTGGTCCCCCCCATGATCAGGATTTTGCCGGCGAGGGGCCGGCTGTCAATAACCGCATTGATGCCGGGGCACGCTCCACCGCCGCTCAGCAGATCGCTGGTTATTGATAGGGGGTAACCTTCGTTATAGAGGACAAAAGTCTGGCCGGGAAAAATGGTGGGAAGCATGGAGGAGAGATGTGTTCCGTACCAGTTCCCGATGTCGGGTCCGTAGCTGCGGGAACAGGTGATGTCGTCGCCGTAGCCGATGTAATAATAAGTCGCCAGCGCTCGCCCAGTTGGTCCTGAGCCGGTCCGGGCCCGCGGCGGCAGGAGTGTCCGGTAACGGTAGGCCGCCGGGTCGCCGGCCGGATTTTTCAGCAGGAGCCAGGCACCGCTGCCGCAATCGGGCAGACCGGCCCCGGGCACGCCCCCCGCGATCCCCCGGCCGGCTCTCCGTTTCCCCCCCTCGAATTCGACCGCGGTCCCGTCTTCCATCCAGGAGGCCGCCCCCCCTCGCGCGGCGGGGAGGATCTGGTCAACGCCGGGCCGGGGATCGGCGGTCTCCTCCGGGGACCAGGTGCCGGATTCAAGCCGGCTCAGGAAAATCTGGGCGTGGCCGTCCTGCCACCCTTCCCAGAACACATCCGGGTTCCCGTCATCTCCGATCGCCAGAGAAGGTCTTCCGTCAGGGGCATCGTCGGGCGCGCTCACCATGACGGCGGGGCCGAAACCGTCCCCGGACCAACCGGAGCAGAAGATCTCGGTGCTCGCCCCCGCGACGGCGGACCAGGCGACAATCGGATTTCCCCCACGGTCGAAAGCGATCGCCGGGGTGCACTCCCAACGGGCGGATTCCCCGTCGACCCGGCGCGGCGCGCCCCAGGAGTCGCCCTGCTGCCGGCTCCAGTACACGGCGGGTACCGCGTTGTCCCTGCAGGCTGCCCAAACCACCCAGAGGTTCCCTGCCTTATCGAGGCCGGGAGAAGGGGCGAAGTTGGCATCGAAAGTTTGCCCGGGCGGAAAATTTTCCGTGTGCCAGTCATCCTGTCTGAGTTGACTGATCAAGACCGGGTTGCCGTTCTGGTTATAATCCGACCACACCAGCCACATTTCCTCCGCCGGGGCGGAAGTGAAGGGATGGAGTAAAACCGGAAAGATCAGTACGACAGCCGCTAAAAACATTTTTTTTGGTTTCATGAATTATCTCCCGTTATTGGAATTTTATTTTTTAAAATAAGTCATAAATCTGCCAGATTTTCTTGCCGGAATCAAGAGGAGAAACGTCCGGCCGCAAAGAGCATGGCGCATGGCGCAGAGCGCCGGGAGAAAACTGAACGTCGAACGTTCAACAGGGAAAAGTGCCTAAAGTTTTCAGCCAGAGGCTGATCCGCCTCCGGCGGAGAAGTACTTAAAGTGCCTAAAGTTAAAAATCTCCCCCCCCTCACCCGGCCGCCTTCGCTCTACGAGCTACGGCGCCCGTCCTCCCCCCCCAAGGGGTGGAGAGGGGAAAGAACTGAACGCTCAACTTTCAACGTTCAACGCTCAATGTCGCGGTCTCGTCCTGATATAGGTTGTCACAGACAAAGCACATCCCCCCGGGGTTTATCCCCGGGGAATGAAAGTTCAATAAGCTAATCGAATGGGACAAACCCCAAAACGGCCCCTGCCGCTTTACGCGGCAGGGGAGAAAGTTCAATGCCTTTTAATAATGTATTATCCCAATCACGAACTGCCTGATAAAACTTATTCACCCGTGACACCCCGAAAAACTGCTGCGCAGCGTCAGGGGAGGCCACGGCCGCGGGGGTCTGTTGTGTGTGTGGCGGACCGGTAGCTCATGAACTGATTCACCTGCCGGATAAACCGGCAGGGGTCTGGGGCGGAATGGGCAGAGGTTAGCTAATGAATTGATTCACCTGCGGCATAAAGCGGCAGGGATCTTTGTATGACAATGTTCGACCGGTAAAAAGTGACAACTTTAAATCAGGACGTAACACGGGAAATAATCTCTTGGTGTCTTAGTGCCTTGCCCCGCCCCGTAGCGAAGCTGTACGGGGGTGGCAGAAAAAATTAAGGAACGGCGGCGCTGGAGGGGTTGATGGAGAGGCCGGAGACCGGGAGGTCGGCGCTGCCTCCGAAGTACACCCGGGTCACGCCCTTGATCGCCCAGAGGCCCGACGAGGGCCGGAAGATCCCGGTGTCGGCCGGGATGAAGCCGGTGTAGTTCCCCACCACCGGCCGGTCATTGCCCGATCCGAAGTAAATCCGGGTCACGCCATTGACCGCCCAGAGGCCCGACGAGGACCGGAAGATCCCGATGTCGAGGCTGTCCGGCGTGTC